>DAIDTZ010000108.1 GCA_027456925.1 Nitrospirota bacterium | reverse complement strand
GATAATCGCAACACCTCTGTTGCCCCTGTATGCTCTGTGGCGAACGATTCTTGTTTTTGCCTTTTTAAAACAGGCTGGATAATAGCATCTCAGAGAGCACAAAGTCAAGCATCCGTTGCCGGCATCCGTTGCCGGCATGCCAAACGGATTCTACAGTCGGACCAGCATCACCCGTTCGTCGCTAAACCATCACAATGTAAAGCGGATAAGGGACATAAGGGAACTACTACGCTGAGTTTGATGGGAAAAGAATGAGGCGATGCTTCAGATGATTCAGGAGAGCATGCTTGAACAAAAGCGCTCGTGCATCGAGCTGCGCCCTGCGGAACTGTCTTACGAACCTTTGGCTGCTTTCAGAATTCTTTCGAGTTTTTCCGCGCCGACGCATTCCTTGGCAAAGGCGCACCACTCCACACAGGACGTGCCGAGGGGCCGTGCGTTCAGATGACCGCACTTCTTGCACTGCGTCTCCGGCTCGTCACTCCAGATCTCGATCTTCTCGCCGCACTTCTGGCACCGGATATCTTCCGGCTTGGGAGACCGTATCTCAGCACTTCCTGGGCAACCTTCCTTAAACATGGTCTTACTCTAACATTCTTCGCTTCGCCCTGGCTATGATATACATCATACGACCCGCGACAGCTTAATTTTTCACCGTCTCTTTTACGGCATCGATGACCTCGATTCTGAAATTGTAGGGAATGATCGCCCGATCGACCTCCACGGGAAGAAAGAGATTGATCGACTTCCCCTTCAACTCCGTTGCGACGTCGTTGTCGAGCGGGAACAGAGGGTGGATATCATAGCCTTTTTTTTGCGAAGAAAGAAAAATATTCCCGATCGGGATCACGGCTTCCTGCACCAGGGCCTTCGCGGGAACGATCTGATCAGGGAGCGGGTTGTTCCTGTCGGAAAAGCGGATCGTCGACGGCATGATCCGGTGCGGCTGTTTGTTTACATCGGTGTATTCAGCGCGCTCCCAAAGAATTTTGACATCGTGATCGCCGACATTATCGAACCGCATGTTGAACGACTGATCGCCCACGGTGAAAGCGATCGAGATGACGCGGTCCCGAAACCGGAGTTCGCTCGACGTCACCGGGGCGGTCATCCGGTATTTCAAGCCGTACCTCACCAGATTCTGGATTATTTTTTCAAGCCTGAGATTGAGCGTCTCTCCCTCTCGAATGTCCTTAAGCGCCACGACCTTCGGTTTGTAATTTTCCCTTTGCACTTCGAGGACCGCTTTTGCCGACAGCGCGGGGTCTTTCGGCACATCAGCGGTCACCGCGGCGGGTGAATGATACTGCTGTTCCTTCAAGTCAGTGCCCGATACGACCTTAATGACCGCATCCGGGGGATTGGTGAACACTTTAAAGTTTTTGGTAACCACGCTGGAACAACCGGTTGCAAGAACCGCCACCAATGCCATCATCACATATCGTTCCATCAATCCCTCCTCAGCACAGACACAAGTATTTTTTGTATAATAACATATCCAATCCGGGCTGTCACGAAAATCTCGTTCCAGGTGTACGTCGATCGAGCGGGGCGTTCTGCAGGCGATAATTGGCAGGGCGATCAGAAAAAAATCGTACGAGTAAAATAGCTGCATTTCATGGGCACCTTCGACCGGAACGTGATATATTTGTTCCATTGCATTAGATTAGCAGAAAAAGCGGG
>DAIDTZ010000107.1 GCA_027456925.1 Nitrospirota bacterium | reverse complement strand
GGCAAAGTCCTGGAGATTGCCGCGGATCGGATCGTTATTGAAGAGAAGAAAAATACGGTTACAGAAAAAGTAGTCATCAGGCTTATCAACGGGAAGCAAAAGGTCGAGCGTCTGAGAAAAACCGGGGAACAGTCAGCCCCTTTGCTCGCACCGGCTGTGAGCGATAAAATAACCAAAAAGCAGGATAAAAGCTTCAAGTAATACCACCTTCACTTTAATCAATCATCGCACATGCTCTCGGGAGGTTGTATGGGATCGAAACATCCTTGGACGAAGACTGTGTCTCTTTTTCTTTCTCGCGCGGGTCGGAAAGTAAAGACTCTCCTCTTCCTCCTATTCGTTTTGTTCATTTCAACAACCTCTTTTGCTCAGCAGTTCACCGCCAAATCCCTTGGCGATTACGGCAATGTCACAGTTATGGAAATCCAGGGAAACTACGATGCCAATAACACTGATGGTACAATCAATGCCGCGCCAAGACAGGCCATTGCCCAGGAGTTCTTCAAAACCCACAAAGACGAATACGACTTCCTCGTCATTTTCACTAATTTTGATTTCACGATGCCCGAGGGAGAGGCAAAGGCATTCTACGAAGGGATAAAAAATGACATCCGGGGAATCGGAGTTGATCCCTTTGACAACACGTCGCTGTACGGCAGCAATGGCAAACTCCAGGGCACTGTGGACATGGGGAACCTGTCGGGAATCATCACCGACCCGCTCGACCCGAAGTTCGAGGACACGCTTTATGTCCTGAGCCATGAGCTGATGCACCGTTGGGCTGCGCATGTAAAGTTTAAAGACGCAGACGGCAGCGTCAGCTCCGCTCTTCTCGGCCAGGACGGAGCGCACTGGAGCTACCTGCTCGACAGCGGCGGCTCCGTCCTGTACGGCAACCAGTGGCAGGACAACAAGAACAACACCTTTACCTCTACGATTCCCCAGAACCAGATGCTCTTCTACAGCCAGCTTGACCTTTACCTCATGGGCATGATCGGACCTGACAAGGTCTTGCCCGTGCTTTTGATCACCAGCCCTGATACTGACCCAACTCAGCTCCCGCAGGCGGGCGTCACGGTAAACGGCGCAGCCCGGTACGTCACCATCGACCAGATCATCGCTGCAATGGGACCGAGAATCCCCGACGCAGCAACCTCGCAAAAAAGCTTCAAGACCGCTTTCATCTTTGCCACGCAACCCGGAACGTTTACGGGTCAGGAACTTTACGGCATCGAAAACATCCGGAGCGGCCAAGTCACGCGTTTCTCCGTCCTTACCAACGGCAAAGGTATCGTGGAAGTAGCCTCAACGCCAAAGGACAACATTCCGACCAATCCGGGTGTCATCATACTTCCCACAACGCCACGTACGATCCCGCCGAACATCAACGACGGCGTGCAATGGCTGGCAGCCAATCAAAAATCGGACGGAAGCTGGGCGGACCTCAATCAGACCACGGAACGGGATACTGCCGCCGCAACAGTGCTGTTGAAAAATTTTATTGCCACACAGGCTGCTTACCAGGGCGGCCTGCAGTGGCTCGGAGGAATATCGTCCGGGAATATGGATTTTCTGAGCCGCAAGATCCAGACGTTTGCCGGATCAGGTACGGACTTGACCGCGCTCACGAACGAACTGCTCTCCCGGCAGAACCCGGATGGCGGGTGGGGCAGCGACAGGAGTTACCCGAGCAACCCCGTGGATACGGCGCTGGCAATAAAAGCCTTGTCAGCCGCGGGTTATTCAGGCCAGCAGGCCGTATCGCCGGCGATTGGATATCTTAAGAACGTGCAAAATACGGACAACGGGTGGGGGAGCCAGGACAAAGGGAGTACTGTCCAGGAAACCTCGAATGTCCTGTCAGCGTTCAATCAATACCGGGGCGCATACCTGCTGGATGACGCCATCACGCGCGGCACCGGGCTGCTCGTAAGCAAGCAGAACTCCGACGGCGGGTTTGGGAACAGCCCGAGCACTATCTACGATTCCGCAACAGCAGGAATGACCCTGGCAGAGCTGAACGCATCAGGAAACATCATTAGCCAGGCGGTCAGTTATATCCTGAACCAGCAGTCCGGGGACGGAAGCTGGAACCAGAGCGCTTACCAGACAGCGCTCGCCGTAGAAGCAGTGTACAAAGCGACCGTAGATCCCGATCTTTCCATAAAACCCCAAGATATCACATTCATCCCAGCCAGCGTCACGAGCCTGCCCACGAACGTTGTAATCAATGCCAGCATCTGGAACCTGGGAGCTACGTCCGTTCCTCAGGCCAAAGTCGTTATTTATGGCGGGAACGCGGCGACTGGAACAAAAATCGGGGAGCAGACGCTCGCATTCCCGGGTCAGGCAGCAACAACCGTAACGTTTTCAACTGTCATAAATGACGGGAACGAGCATTTCTATACGATCGTCGTAGACCCCGACAGCCTCATAAAATAATCGAATAAGCTGAATAACACTGTTGTCAAGGCGCTTATCCCCGAGCCGACCTACGATTTCGAAGTCTTATCGTCTAATCTGACGGTTTCCGCAAACCCCGCGGACATGTTCCAGGATGTAACCATCACGGCGCAGATCACGAACAAGGGAACGATGAACGCCTACAACGTCCAAGTCCATTATTACATCGACGATCCCGTCTCGCCCTTCGAGATCGCGACCCGGACCGCGGATATCCCCGCAGGCGCCACGATCACGAACACAACCATATGGCGTACGAACAAAGCAGGCGTGAGCATGCCGCTTACCGTTACAATTGACCCACTCAACAATTTCACGGAACAATCAAAGACGAACAACAAAGCATCCGCAGCCATTACGGTAAATGCCGACACGCGAGCGAATCTGTCATCGTCCTACAAGAATATCGTACTATCGCCTTCACCTGCCAATCAAGGGGGGAACGCGTCTCTTTCGACCGTGGTGAAAAATGAAGGGTCATCTCCTGCGTCAAACGTCCAGGTGAATTTCTACGAAGGCGTGCCCGGAGTGGACGGCGTGCTCCTGGGGAGCCAGGTTATTCCGATCATTAATCCCGGCGACGGCATCCAGTCGAGCATACCCTGGACGAACATTACGGATTCGGGAGAAAAGATCATCTATGTGAAGGTGGACCCAGACAATCAGATAAACGAAATAACAAAAGACGACAACGATGCCTTTACCACCGTGAACATCCTGAGTCTCCCCGATTTCGCTGTATCCGCGAACTCCCTTGCGTTCTTGCCCGTGGCTCCGAAAGACGGCGACCCGGTCGCGATTACCGTGACTGTCCAGAATAAAGGCGAGCAGGGCGCTTCAAACGTGATCGTGCGCCTGTCCGAGGGAGGTGTTGTGCTCGGCAACCAGGCAATTTCTTCTCTTGCAGGCAATTCGACAGGAACGGTTTCCCTGTCATATGATACCACCGGCAAGAAAGGGGCACATATCATTACAGCGGCAGTGGACCCCGACAATATGATCCCGGAGCAGAGCAAGGGCAATAACTCCGCGACCAATACCTTCGGTGTTCAGGACGCGAACTTCTGGGTTACGGAGCCGTACTTCTCGCCGAACGGAGACGGCGCAAAAGACAGCACGCAGTTCTTCTTCAGATTGACGCACCCCCAAACAATTTCCGTACTTGTTGTAAACGCGGAGAATGAAACCGTCAGGACCTTCACCGGTCAAGAACCGATAAATGCCGTAAGTGGCAGCATCACCTGGGACGGCAGGAATGACAGCGGGTCCGTGGTCGACGACGGACAGTACCAATTTCAGGTTAAGAGCAGCGCTGGTTTCATTCTCAACATGCTGCCGGTTATCGTGGATAACAACCGGTCGCCGCTCACAGAGGCATTGGGAACGAAGTATCTGGTGAACTACAACCTGACATGCCAACTTCCTGCCATTGATTGGAATTGGTTACAGAATGACAGCGGTATTGTTTTCGCCATCGCGGCAACAAATCCAAATAAAACGGAATACCCGGCCGGCGTCTATGCGATGGCTCCTGACGGCCAGGGCATTCTTCGTTTGATCCCCGCGGATTGGACGGATACCAATTCCGAGCATCAATATTTTGATTATCAGCAATTTCCGGCGCCGATTGGCGACAGGATAGCGTTCACGTTCAAAAAATATGATACGAAGACCATTGCGAGAACAACCGAGATCTGGCTTGTCAATAGTATCGGGGCGAATCTGACTTTCCTGGACAGCGAGCAAGGATGGAATGACATAGAATTGCTCTGGTCTCCGGATGGACGGTACCTTGCCTATAGCAACGGGCCTACCGACTTTCAGGGAGTGAGCTTAACAAATTACGAGCTCTGGGTGCTGAACGTGAACAGCCTCGAAAAAAAGAAGCTGGACGCGGCAACACTTATCGGAACATATTATTACGATGATACGATACATTGGTCGCCGGACAGCAACAGCCTGGTCTATACCGCCTGTCTCGATTGTTATCAATTGGGGATGCTGGACTGCCATCATATGGAGGAAATTAGAACAGCTGATGTATCGGGCAATAAGAGGACTTTATCTTCTGTAAAAGCGGCAAATTCTAATTCTATGATCCAACGCTTGCAATGGCTCAGCGATAACAAAGTCCTGTCCGAAGGGGCCGATGACTATTCCGGTGACGTCAAGTTGCGGCTTCTGGATTCGAATAAGAGCGGGCAGCCTGTTTTTGTCACGAATAATTTCGACCCATCCAGCGAAGAATATTCCGTTTCCCCTGACGGCAAAGAAATAGCGTTTACCGACTCCGGCGCAGGTGACAATTCAAAGTATTTGAAAATGGCGGACAGTGAAGGGCGTATTTCCACTATCCGCGAAGTACATAATTCCGACAACGGCTATTGCTACCCGGAGATCGAAAACCTTCTCTGGTCGGCTGCTGCCGACAAACTTTATTTTTCAGAAGGCGTCATCGACAGCTGCGGAGGTTGCCAGCTTCCGTGCCGGCATTTATATTCCAACGAGGCCGCTTTTGATCTTGCAACAGGAACAACCACAACGTTCGATTTGGACGTCAACTCCGGCGATCCAATCAAGTGGCTGGCCGACGGGGTTACGCTCGTGGAAAGAGGCAATAGCAGCTCAAATTCCGGCGAGCTGTTTGCGATGAATCTTAGAAAAAGACAAAAGACAACCATAATTTCCGGTATACAGACTTTGCAGCCCGATGCAAACATCGTTTCGCCCCGCGAAGGGTCCATAGCGTATTATCAATTTATCGATCCAACGAGCGCATGTTATAACGGGGACCCGTGGGAAACGAAATTATGGGATATGACTTCCTTGTTGAACCTCAACGCCCGATTAAACATCATGCGACAGGAATCATCGCTCGTCCTCAAGGGCACGGCAACGGATTTGAATTTCGACGGCTACGAACTCGAGTATGCCGACGTAAAAAATCCGCTGTCCTGGCAGCCTGTGGTTCCCCCTTCTCAGGTTCCGGTTGTTAACGACGTATTCACTCGGTGGATCCCGCCCTCTGAGGGGAAGTTCTTGGTACGTCTGACTGTACGAGACAAAGCGGGCAATTCAGCGTCGGATGAAAAGCAGGTTTCCTGGGGAATTGCCGCGAAAGTTGCGGGTTTTTTCAAGACGCTCGACGTCTTCTCGCCAAACGGCGACGGCGCCAAAGACCGGGTCGAGGTTCATTATCGTGTGTTGGATCCGGTGCACCTGGAGTTTAATATCACGAACGACCGGGACCTCATCGTAAAAACCATTTCAGTGGACAACGCGATTGCCGAAGAAGCCTTTATCTCGTGGGATGGAACGGACGATAATGGCAGTGTGGTTCCCGACGGTCTCTATAAGATCAACATCCTGGATATGGCATTTCCCGTGACGGTAGACAATCGCCCGCCCGATGCCGGTATCTCAATCGGCACGCTCAACAGCCAACCGGGTCCGCAATACGAGCTGCATATCGATATAAACGGACATGCCGTCGATAGCAATCTTAAAAACTGGGTTGTGGAATACGGTGAGGGCGATAACCCTCAGTCGTGGCAATTAGTCTCCAGCGGCGGATTTGAAACCGGGAAACAGGATGCAACCGGACATCTTCTCCGTCCGGGACAGGATACGGTTCTAATGAGGTATCAGGGGACCGGTATCGGCCAGATGAAGATGAGGAAACTGCGTATTTCGGCAGAGGATTCAGCCGGGAACAAGAGTTCAGCGATCAGTGGCTTCGTCGAGGAGGACTTCGTCCTTTATCAGTGGGACGACGCGGTGCTGCGACCTGGCGCGTCCATACCTCCGAGCTTGACTGCGCCGGGGGTGCATACGCTCGCCGGTTTTGAGACGTTCCGATCCCCCCTTGTCAGTATGAATGTTCAGTATTGGGGAGCGGACTTGCAGTGGCATGACGCGCCTGCCGTTGTCGATGCGCCGCAGGGACAAATCAAATTGGAGTGGGACACGACCCGCTTGTCCTTAAATCTGCGCGCCGTGAGACTGAAGGCCATCGATGCACTCGGACAAACTCATTACTCCAACCCGGCGGTAGCCGGTCCCGTCTTCGCGATCAGCCTGCCCGGCGAATGTTCTGCGGCACTGATGGCCGCTAATTTCCTTAGTGAGCGTCTGACGGAGCTCAAGTTCCAGGTGCAGAGCTCACAGGATAATCGTTATACAGCATGGACCGACTATGCAATTTTTGATCCGGCAAAAGGCGATTCGATCCCCCAGGAAGAATTTTCGTTCTTTCCGCCCCCTTTTCAGCGTGGAAAGAACTACCAGATACGAATGGCCGGCGTCGGAGCGAGCGGAACGTCGTATATAAGTTCGCCGATCAATTTCCCGCCGGGCTGCCTCCTGGAGATCAAATTAGATGTCACTTATCCTGAGGCGGAATGCGGAAAACTATCGAATGCCGCATTGCTCACAGCAACGGCTCTCCCCAATGGAGGGGCGGCACGCATATCAATGAAGAATATGCGGTATTATCTTGAAACCGTGTCTGGACTGCAGTTGCTTCAGCATTTCGATGGATTCGATGCGTCGATGTTACAGCCCGCGACGATCGATACGTCTCTCATGAGTGAAGGAAGTTACACTGTCTTGTCCGTGGTTGGCTTCATTGATATGGAAACCACAGCAGAGTCAGAAGTATCTGCCGAGGCAGTGCTCATTGTTGATCATACATTGCCGATCGTCCGGGTCAGCTATCCTAGTGCGGGTCTTGCGGTTTGTTCGATCAAGCAACCATATGGAGATGATATCCGCTCCATCGTACCGATAGAAGGGATTGTAAGCGACAATGACCGATTACCGCGATATCAACTGGCCTATGGATACGGTTCAAACTCTTCGGAATGGACAGATGCGCGCATAGAAGGTACAACGACGGCGGGGACGCTCACGGCCTGGGATGTGACTGGTTTGCCGGGAGGGAATTATTCTGTACGGTTGAAGGCTGTTGATAGAGCAGGTAATGCCTCATGTGCCACAACATCGTTCAGTTTGAATTCACCGGTCGACCTGTCTAAAGTCGGAACCGATCCTCAACTGTTTTCTCCGAACGGCGACGGCGCCGCAGATGAGGCGACCCTTAATTATACTATTGACCAACCGGCGACGACCAGCGTCCGGGCGTTCAAACTCGTTCAGACAGTGGATGCTGCCTATACTCTCGACACGGCTCCCATCAGAAATAGTCTGACAAACTCTCAATGGGATGGCAATGATGACAACGGGATGTCTGCGCCGGACGGCAGGTACGGCCTTGCTGTTACCGCCACGGACTCCTGCGGCAACATGACTCAGAAGTGGGCTCCTGTTGAAGTGGACAATACGCCCCCCACGGTTGAGATCAATTATCCTCAGCCGGGCGCTCCCCTCGGAAATATTGTTGAAGTGAGCGGCACGGCCACAGATATCAATTTCCAGGATTATGTCCTGGAGCAGGGGCCGGCTGATAATCCTGATGATCCCTCTGTTGTCTGGAAAAATATTTCCGGAAGTACCGTACCTGTTTCGGGCGGAGTTCTCGGCACATGGAATACGTCCGGGCTGACTGGCTTATGGGCCTTGCGCCTCACCGCGACTGATCGGGCTGGAAACAAGAATAAGACAACGACGATCCTCACTCTTCCCGTAAGAACTAACCTTATCAAGTCGTTGAGCGCCTCGCCCACACCCTTTTCACCCAATAAAGACGGGCGGCTCGACACTACCAGGTTCCAATACGAACTGGCCGAGAGCTGCGATGTAATGATCGAGATTCTGACTGCAGAAGATGTCACCAAGAAAATAATTACGGCAACGGCAGTCCCGGCAGGCGTGCAATCCTTCGAGTGGAACGGAACGGATGACGCGGGTGCGATCCTGCCCGACGGAGCGTACAAGGTAAAACTGGCGGTTATATCAACTACGAATGCTGAGCGCCAGGTAGAATCGGTAACCTTATCTCTCGATACACTACCTCCTGTCGTAGACGTCAGACAACCCGTAGATGGAGCGTATGTCAGATCTGATATTGTGGTGCTCGGAAGCATCACTGACAGCACGCTTGCTGATTATTCAGTTTCCCTGACCGGACCCGAAGGCGCGGCGCAGCTTGACCAGGGTACTCAGGCGCGCAGCAACTATCCCTTTGCTATTCTGAACGGTCTTGCTGATGGTGCATATACGCTTAATGTGAAGGCGAGAGATCTGGGAGAAAATGCCGCTGAAAAGAACATTTTCTTTATTGTAGACAAGACTGCACCGGTGGTAACGCTCAATATTCCGACAACGGGGGGATACTATGGAGGGGAAAATCCGGTAGTGAACATTACCGGAAACATCGTTGAGAACAACATTGGTGCGTTCAGCCTGAGATACGCAGCAGATGACAATTCAACACAGTGGACGGAACTTGCGAGCGGAACTTCGAGCACTGCGCCGGGTCTCACCTACTCCTGGAAGGTCGGCCCGGATGACGGAATCCGCGACGGAGTGTATACCGTATCGCTTCTTGTGACGGACAAGGCGGGGGCCGTATCGGAAGCCAAAGTGAAGTTGATTATCGACAATACGCCGCCGGTTGCCGCTATCGCATCACTTCATGACGGCGACTACCTGACGCATCCAGTCGATCTGGTCGGCACCTCTTTTGACGACAATCTCGACTCTTACAAGGTCGAAATATCCGAAGGACAATGCAGCAATGCTTTTGCGTGGGCGGATATAAAAAGAGCCGCTGCTTCCGTTCAAAACGGCGTTCTTGCCGCCTGGCAGACATTGCCGCCCGACGGAGACTACTGCGTCAGACTGACGGCAATCGATAAGGCCGGGCTGAGTTCCGAGGAAGAGATCGACATCAAAGTGGATACTCATCCTCCTGCGTCGCCCCTGTTGGCTTCGGACATAAGCGATAGGAGCAGCGCCCATTTGGTATGGGTAGCTACGCCGGATGCTGACGTAGCAGGGTACAACGTGTACAGAAACAACCAGAAAGTAAATAGTGCGCTGGTGACATCGATGCTCTATACGGATCATAACCGGACAGAGGGAACGTACACCTACACCGTCACGGCCGTCGACTTCGCGGGGTGGGAAAGCCGGCCGTCAAATGAAATCAAGGTCAAGATCGATATGACCGGCCCCAGCGCGCTTATTCGCACGCCCCTGGACAACGCGCGAATAAGCGGGCTGAGCGACATCAAAGGAACGGCATATAGTTCTGACGATTTCAAGCAATACCGCCTGTCTATCGGCCAAGGCACAGCGCCGTCCTCCTGGACAATTATTCGCACCTCGCCGGTACCGGTCTCCTATGGCGTTCTTTCTCCGTGGAACACGCTCGGACTTGCAGACGAGCAGGTATATTCCATCAAACTCGAAGCAGAAGACTTATCCGGCAATATCACCGCGCACCAGATTTCGGTGACGATCGATAACACGCCGACGATGGCTCCTTTTCTGGTTTCGGCCAGCGCAATTGTTTCGGATGTGACCGTCACGTGGCAAGCGAACACTGACACAGACCTTGCGGGGTATCTGCTCTTTCGCAACGACCAGCTTGCGAACGCAATTGGAATCGTTGCCGGGGATTTGCAACCCTATTTGATCAAGGGAACGAGCTATATCGACCGGAACCTGCCGGACGGCAAGTTCCAGTATTACCTCCTGGCCATGGACCAGGCCGGGAACTTGAGCGACCAGTCGAACACCCTGTCAGTGACGATCGATACGCATCCGCCCCACGCGGCCATCGTTGACCCGCTCGATCACGCACAATTTGAGCAGAAGAGCATAGTTAAAGCCGAAGCACCGGACCGGGATATCGCGTTCGCGCAGTTCCAGTATCAGAGCGCACTGGACAGTGCTTGGACCGATCTCGGAACCCCGGTGACGAGCAACGGCATGGCCGCCTATCTCGATCCGGCAGCACTCGGTCTTACCTATGGCGACTATCGCTTGCGGGTTGTGGCAACGGATAAGGGAGGAAAAACAGATCCGGCGCCGGGATTCATCACAATCACCTATACCGATCTGACGCCGCCTGCCGCGCCTGTTAAGTTAAATTCCCCGGTAAGCGGCGGGACAGCGAATCTTTCCTGGACAGCCAACACGGAAGGCGACCTTGACGGATACAATATTTACCGCGTCACCACCGGAAGCACAAGGCAGAAAATCAATGCGTCGCTTATCAAGGCAGGTCCAGAGCCATCGTACCAGGACGGCAGTCTCGCAGACGGCGAGTATCTTTACGAAGTGACGGCAGTGGACACTTACAAGAACGAGAGCAAACCGTCCGATCGGGCAGACGCAAAGATTTACGCGCCTGTGCTGGCTCAGCCGTATACGCCGGTTGATCAGAGTATGCTTCAGGTTAAGGGGAGCAACGGGGCGGTCAATGGAGAAGCAGCTCTCTTTGCAGAAACCGCTTCCGGGCCTGTCTCCTTCGGCACGACATCAATCGACTCCTCGGGCGCGTTCACGATCAATGCCGCCCTTTCCCCGGGAGAGAACAGGATCAGCGCCCGCATAACGGACAGCGCCGGCAATGTGAGCAAAGATGCGGACGGGGTGGTCGTCGTCTCCAACGACACCCCGAGCGCGCCGGCAGGTCTCATCGGCGATGTCTCGGGATATGATGTCCATCTGACGTGGGATGCGAATCCTGAGGCCGACATCGTGGGGTACAACTTTTTCCGCGACGGCATAAAAATCAATACACCGGATCCAACATCTTATATTCTTGCCAGCGGACTTTCCCAGGGCAATCCCTATTTTTATTCTCCCACGTCTCCCCAGACCGGAGCCAGCCTTGTTGATCCGGTCTGGTGGGAGATGGATATGGCTTCTCCGGAACTAATCAGCCGAGTCGAGATCCAGTGGGGAACCGATGTCGACAGCTCCGGGAACGAGGTCCTGTATGCAGGCAAGGACTATGAAATACAGGTCTGGTCAGGATACGCCTGGATCACGCAGGTGAAGGTGGCGGGAAACGCCGTTAAAGACAATGTGTTCCATTTCAAACCGTCGTACCGGACGGATAAGATCAGGATCTCGATTACCGACTCAACGGATACAACCAGCGCCAAGGAAGTCCGGTTCGGTTACGCGAATGTGATCAGGGACAATCTCATTCCGCAGGCGTTCTTTGACGATCTTTACCTGACGGATAAAGTGTACCCCTACGCGGTGACGGCAGTGGACAATTACGGGTTCGAGAGCGCGCTTTCGAGCACGGTCAGTGTGACCGTGGGCGATGTCGTCGCCCCTTCTGTACCGGTGCTTTCGGCAGCGCTCCTCAATGCCGACGTGGCCCTCACCTGGACCGCGAGCACGGATGCCGATACGGCCCTCTATACGCTCTACCGGAATGACGGCCCTGGATGGAGCAGGATCGGCCTCCTCTCCGCCCCCGAAACCGCGTACCTTGACGCCAATGTTCGAAACGGGGGGTATGCGTACAGGGTCACGGCAACAGATACAACAGGCAACGAGAGCGCACCGTCGAATGAAGTGGCGGTTATCCTCTCCGTCGCTCTCCCTGATAAACCGGCAAATCTCGCGGTTATGCCCGGGCCGAACGGCGTTCTCCAGCAGTCTTGGACGTACACCGGGAGCCAGACCGCAGGCTTCAACCTGTACCGGGGCCTGACCGCAGGCGGCCCGTACACCAGGGTCAACGGCTCGCTTATCCCGGGAATGAGCTACGTTAACAACGGCCTCATCAGCGGCACGACGTATTACTATGTCGTTACCGCGGTCGACAGTGCCGGGAATGAGGGCGGTTATTCCAATGAGGCCTCCGGCGTTTCCATCGACCTGGTGGCTCCTTCCAAGCCGGTCATTTTCTTCCCGACCTTCGCGGGCATGCCGGTGACCGTCGATGACGACAAAACTGATGTCTCCGGAAGCGCGGAGCCGGGTACTCTTGTCACTCTCTCTGCGAATGGCAGGCCGGTCGCGAGTACGGCGGCGTTGCTGAACGATGCTGTTCAGGGCTTCCCCGCTGATTTCGACTGGGGCGCGGCCGCCTTGTCTTCGGACGGGAAAACGCTGGCGTATTCCAGCAGCGACGGGGCAAACGAATCGATTCACCTGAAGTCCCTTGCAAACGGTACTGAAACGAAGATCATCCCGGTCCCGGCGGGCTCTGTAAACAGCATTTCCTGGTCGCCTGACAATAAAAAAATAGCTTACCACTACGGCTACTATGATTCTAGCAACTGGGTGTATCGGACCGTCATTTACGACGTTGCCAGCGACAGCAGTACGCCGCTGCTTGATGACCCCACTGCAAAATGCTTTAACCCGTCCTGGTCCCCGGACGGGGAAAAAGTGCTCTATGTGCAGATGATCGGCAATTTCCGCGACATATGGATCAAGGATCTCGAGTCTGGCACGCTTTCCCAGCTTATTGCCGGAGGCTGGACGAACTATCCGAAGCTTTCACCCGACGGGACCATGCTTGCCTATTTCGATGGTGACACCCTGAACCTGTACGATATGGCGAATGGTTCTACTCATATCATCGACGAAGCGACCGACGGCTATGAACTGGCTTGGTCGCCTGACGGCAAGAAGCTTGCCTTCGTTTCGTTCCGTAACGGGGACGGAGACGTCTACGTTCTGGATATTGAGACAGACAATCAGCTGCTCGTTCCCGGTTCCCACTATTATCCCTACAATGTCGCCTGGACAGCGGACAGCAATCGACTTCTGTTCGACCTCTGGGACGATGCCAACAGCAAGGACACTCTGTGGCTGGCCGACGTTCAGACCCCGGTTCCTGCTGTTCCCTTTATGACCGATCTGTCGAACGTCGGTTATATCGGCGGTGCGAAGGCCGGACAGATTGCAGTGCTCGATCTCAATGTTCAGGAGGAATGGACTGCATTCCTTGTGAAGCCCGCGGGTAACTTCTCCTTCGATGCAATGCCGCTCGTTTCCGGAGCAAATGTCTTTACGGCAATGGCTGTCGATACAGGAGAAAACAAGAGCGATTCTTCCGATGCTATAATTGTTGTTTCCGTAAAAACGACACCTAACTTGCCCGATCTCTCCGTTTCTTCCGACGATGTCTATCTTTATCCTCCTTATCCGATCGCAGGTCAGCAGATGGCCGTGAATGCAGTTGTTACGAACGTGAGCCCGGTGGACGCGACGAACGTGGATGTTTCGGTCTATATCTGGAACGCACTCGGGCAGTTGGAACTGCTCAGGTCCGAAACAATATCATCATTGCCGGCCGGTTCATCTTCATTGATCACGGCAACATGGGACAGCATCGGCAAAATCGGTTCCAACAGGCTGGTCGTAGTCGTCGATCCCTCCGACAAGATCACCGAGGCGGATGAAGCGAACAATATGGCGATCAAAGATTTTTACGTCGCGGACCATATGGGTATTTCCCTGAACACTACGGCCGACGCAGCACAGTACAGCAGCAACCAAAGCGCGAACATCAGTGTAGCGATCTGGAACACCGGGCCGGCGACAGATGCCGCCCTCACTGTACGAATCGAGGATACGAACGGGTATCAATTAACATCATTTGCTACGAGAACAATCAGCATTGCTTATGCAGCCCAGTCGGCCCAGAACTTTGCCTGGAATACCGGATCAACTTATGCCGGGGCCTATATGGTCCATGCTGTTCTTAAGGACGCATCGGGCAATAAGGTCGCGGAAAATACAGCGCCCTTTACCATCGTTTCCGATAGTGCTGTGGATCTGACCGTGTCTACCGGGAAGGCCGCCTATGGACCGGGGGAGAATGTTGTAACAGGCTTCAATATCAAGAACAGGGGAACGAATTCCATCATCCCGACACTCCAGGCAGCAGTAACGATCGCGAATGCCGCCGGAGCAGTCCTGTTCAGCGAGGTTAAAACCGCGTCGAATCTTTTGCCCCGATCATCCGTGGACCTGAGCTCTTCCTGGAACACGGGCCTCAATGTTCCTGGCAGTTACACTGCTACCGTTGAAGTTTCATTCGACGGCGGTATGACATCGACAAAGTCTGCGACATTTACGATCAATGGATTGGCGGTCCTGACCGGAAGCATCATTGCCTCCCCATCGGTCGTTCCGGTTAAGAGCGCCGCGCAGGTAACTTATACGCTGGCAAATTCTGGAAACATGGATGCACTGGGTTATACGGCAAGGATCTTGATCATTGATCCTGAAACACAGATGGTTATGCAGACCCGGGACACTATTGCTGACGTCGTCAAGAACACAAGCCAGGGCGGACAAATAATTGTCGGTACTTCCAACTATGAATTAAAGACCTACAGGGCTATTCTCCAGGTGGCGGCGCAAGGGACAACCAAGACGCTGGGAAGCGCCTCCTTTGCAGTGAAGGACCTGACGCCTCCCGCAATTACCATGGCCGATCCTGTTGCGAACGGCATATACAGTTCAACGGTCCCGATATCGATTCTTGCGAACGATGATGCATCAGGCGTCGACAGGGTCGAATACCGGATCGACAATGGAATATGGAAGCTTGTGCCAATCGCAGACCCATCCTTGGGCCGCTATGCAGCCCTGTGGGAACCGATGTCCGGTGACAACGGCATCCACGAGATCGGTTTCAGGGCCGTGGACAAGGCGGGAAACGTCGGCGTTCCGATCTCCATCAGTTTGACCGTCCAGATGGATACTATTCCACCTCAGCTGACGCTCAGTACGCTCTCCGACGGTGCGTTTACCAACAATCCGACCCTGAATATTGCGGGCACGGCAACGGACAACGTCGGTGTCCAGACACTCACGATCAACGGCGCTGCGATCACGGTAAACGCTGACGGCTCTTTCAGCCAGGCGATATCGCTGGCAACCGGCACAAATACGATAACCGCGATTGCTGTTGATAGGGCAGGGAACACTGCCACGGACACCAGGAACATCATCCTGGACCAGGCCGTGCCAATGATTACGATCTCGTCCCCCGTGGACAACAGCGTCACGAATGCGGTAGATACGGCCGTAACAGGGATCGTTGACAAGGAATCGACCATCAGCATCAACGTGAATGATATGAGCGCAGGACCTGACCTTGTGACGGACTCCTCCTTCAGTTTCCCCGTGTCACTCGCCTACGGCAAGAACACCATCCAGGTGGCGGCTACGGACCTTGCCGGAAACACCGGTACGGCCAAGCGCACGGTGATTTTCGACGATGTAAATCCGGTATTGGCAGTAACCAATCCGGCCCAGGACATCACAACGAACCAGCCGGGTATCCTGCTCCAGGGGACAGCGGCCGATTTTACGGGCATTTCCGTAACGGTCACTTTCGACAACGTGGTCTCGGCACCTGCCGTGACCAGCGGCGCGTTCGAACAGCAGCTTACGTTCACCGAAGAAAAGACCTATGCCGTCATGGTGATTGCCACTGATGAAGCCGGAAACCAGACCGTGGTCCAGAGGAACATCATCTTTGACAAGACGCCCCCCCTGGTCGCGATCAACCCGGCGATTACGCCCACGAACAACAGCATCCAAATGCTTATTGGCACCAGGGAACCGGATTCGACGGTGACCGTCACCTGTCCCACGGCCATGGCAAGTGCGGTGAGTTATCCCACGACAACGACGTGGCAGGCCGTGGTCGCGGACATGGCCGAAGGCAGCAACATGGTGAGCGTGATCGCGATGGATTTGGCAGGCAATGTTTCCGATCCGGTCACTGCCGTCATCGCGCTCGACACCATTGCGCCGGACACGATTGTCATCAGCACTCCTCCCGCGCTCGGCAACAGCAATTCAGCGGTGTTCAGCTTTACCTCGACCGAGGATGGATCGACCTTCGAGTGCAAACTCGACCAGGGAAGTTACGCGGCATGCACGAGCCCCCTGACCTATGCGAACCTTCCCGACAACGCTCATACGTTCCTGGTAAGGGGAACGGACGGGGCGGGAAATACCGACCAGACGCCCGCTTCCTTTATCTGGACAGTTGACACGATCCCGCCGGTGGCCGTCGTGTCAGGCGCGCCCGCGAACCCGACAAAAACGACGGGGGCGGTGCTCAGAGTG
>DAIDTZ010000106.1 GCA_027456925.1 Nitrospirota bacterium | reverse complement strand
CATGTTCAGGGTCAGCTTAAGGTAGCGGTCGAACGTGGGCTGAAAGAAGATCGGCTGTGCCCCGCTCATGATGAGCCCGGTCAGGACCGAGCGGTGGCAGTTCCGGGCGATCAGGACCTTGTCGCCCGGTCCGGTCGTGGCCGCCACCATGGCGTGATTGCCCACGGTCGTCCCGTTGACCAGGAAATAGGAGCGATCGGCCCCTGCGGACTTGGCAGCCAGCTCCTGGGCTTCTTTGATCACACCGGTCGGATTCTGGAGCGAGTCAACTTCATCAAGGGTCGTGAGATCGATGGAAAAGACGCGCGGTCCCACGAATTTGCGGAACCGGGTTGCGATGCCTTTGCCGCTCTTATGTCCGGGGGTATGGAAGGAAACCTTGCGGCTCTCCGCAAGATTGACCATTGCGTCAAACAGGGGGGTTCGAAACTGCTCATCCTCGAATCTGGTAGGAGGAGGATTCATGGTTTTCAATGATACGTAAAGAGGGGGGCGTTGTCCTCTATGATCTTGGTTTCTTCCGCCATGGCCTTGCGGATATGCTTCGGAAGCATGTACATGCCCTGGTTCGTGATGCCGTCATAGTACCGGTTCTCGCCTTTGATGCGCTTCGCGATCAGTTCATCGACGTGCCGGGGGGTGAACTTGCTGGGATCGAGGTTCTTGGACGCCAGGGTAAAGCCCCAGGGCAGGCCGAAGGACGGAATGCAGACATTGTAGGGCGTGACAACGGGAAACACCGCGTTCAAGGTCTTGTTTACCGCGGTAAAGTTTAAAAGCTGGTGCAGGGCCGTGGTGCCGGCCTGTAAGGCGATGGTTCCGTCAGGCGTCAGGCGCTCCTTCACGATCTCGTAGAACTCGCGCGTGAACAGAAGGTAGGCCGGGCCTTCCTCAACAGGCTCGGAAATGTCGATAATGATGACATCATAGGTGTCGGTGGTTTCTTCCAGATACTTGCGTGCATCCATATACCGAAGGTCCGTTCTCGGGTCGTCAAAAGCGCCCTGGTGCCAATCGGGCAGGAGTTCCTTTGATTTTTCGACGACTTCCTGGTCAATGTCCACCATCATGCAGTATTCTACCGACTTGTGGCGGAGCACTTCCCGGAGCGTGGCGCCTTCTCCTCCGCCCACGATAAAGACGCGTTTCGGGTTCGGATGGGTCAAAAGCGCAGGATGGACCAGTGCCTCATGGTAAATGAACTCGTCGGTTGCGGACGACTGCATCTTCCCGTCCAAAACGAGGCACCGGCCATAGCTCCCGCTTTCCATGATCTCCATGCTCTGGTACTTGGTCTGGCTTGCGTAATGAATAGTACGGATCCCGTGGATATGCCCTTCCTGGGGACTCGTATACTCAATGAACCACTTGTAGCTCTTTGGTTCTATCATGCGGTGACCAGTTCTCCCTGAACGATCGGCTTGTGCGGAAGCTTCTCATGGCCGAGGATTCCCCGCTTCATCTCGATGATGGAGGGGTTCTTGGACTCAAATTTTTCAATGAGGAATTTTGCGGCGACCCTGGGATCTATCAGGTCTCCGCAGGTGAAAACATCGACTGCGGCATAGCCGTACTCCGGCCATGTGTGGATGGCAAGGTGGGATTCCGCGATAACGACCATCCCGCTGATGCCAAAGGGGCTGAATTCGTGGAAAGCGACTTCAACAATGGTCGCTTTTGCCTCAAGTGCGGCATTTTTTAGTGTTTCCTGTACAAACTCTAAGTTGCCCAGGGTTTTGGAATTGCACTCTTTCAATTCCAACAATAGGTGGGTCCCCAACGCGTGCAACCTGTTTACCTCCTTCTCCGCCCGCTTCACAAGCTTCCCGGCCTTGCCGGGATCTCCGCGAGCACCGCCTTCCGTTCTCACGAAAGGGCTTGAAGTTAGAATCCAACCCGCCTTGACTTCAGGCGGCGCCGACAACATCAAAACTTAGTTGTGATTTATCAAAAATGCGACGCATTGTCAAGACAAAAACGATACGCCCGCATTTTTTTTCTCAGCTGCTTTTGAACCGCGTTCGATGCTATTCGAGACCGGGGATGAGGCGACTTCGGGCCCATTTTTTTGAAACGCAATATACTCTTTTTCTCATCGAATGCAAGAGAAAATCGCGTTCAATGAAAAAAAACTTTACATTGATTCCCAACTGTCTTAATATTGGTTCTCGGACTCCCGAAGGGGAGTTTCCGGAGCGTCAAAACCGGGTTGGGGGCCTCTCCGAATTCCGGTTTCCGGCCTCTTACTTCTGCTGCTGGAGGTTCTTTCATGTCTTCCGACCAAAAAGGCTTTGTCGAGATCGCTTCCGTACTCGTCAATCCCGAGATTTTCACCCGCCCCTACACCTGCGACGTGGAAAAATACGGCTGCAAGTCCATGTGCTGCTACCGTTCCTGCATTGTTCCGCCCCAGGAGGCGAAGAAAGTCGAGGAGCACCTGGAGGGAATCCTTGCCTACCTGTCCCCGGAGAACCGCGAGGCGATCAAAAAAAACGGTTCGATCCTCGGTACGTGCAAAACCCAGTGCCCCGCGGGGTGCGTGATCCACGAAGATGAGGCCCAGGCCATCCGCAGGGACTTCGGAGGCCAGGACTTCCGCTGCGTGCTCCTGTTCAACAACGACTGCTCCCTGATCTATACCAACAAGGAAGGCATGCGGTACTGCAGCGTGCACAGCTATGCCATCGAGAAGGGGATGGTATGGGAGGAGTTCAAATTCGCCGACTGTGTTCAGTATCCCCTGGCGTTCTACACCACCGGGGAAGGCAAAAAAGTCGTGTCCATCCAGGACACGCCCTATTTGAACCACATCAAGTGCATGACCGAGCCCTCCGGCCTGCCCATGTACAAGGGCCTGAAAAAGACGATCGAGACGTTCATGGGAAAGGCTTTCTATAAAGAGCTGGAAGCATATGCGGGAAGTCGGAAGTAAGAAGTCGGAAGGAAGGAGTGGGGAGTAAGCATTCACGGATCCGGACCCCCTCGTGTCCTGTTGATGATTGTTGCGATTTTATCCGATAACGGGTCGGCATGATATAAACTATCCTAATGGGCAACCTCTTCCTCAGCTTTACCATAGCAATCGGAAGCGCCATCGGTTTTGTGGCCGCAAGCCGCGCCCTTGACCTCGAATTCTACACGAATAAGGTCATTCCCCTCGTCCCCATCCTCTACGCCATCGTCTACGAGGTCCTTGAACGCCGGAAAAAAGGCAAATCTCCTCGGGGAGCGCCCCCGAAAGAAGAGACGAAAACCACCCTTGCCGATGCCGAAGCGGGGATCACTTCGGGCAAGGTCATCACGGACGTGGCCGTCTCCTTTGTGGTCAAGTTTTCCGTTGAGATCTTCCTCGTGGCGCTCTTCATCCGCTATAGCGGTCAGTCCTTCAGCGACATCTACGGCACCTTCAGCATCGAGACCGTGAGCACCTTCCTGCGGGGCGAGCATCCCTGGCTCATTGCGCACGACGGCGTCTACCTGCTCGCGCTCGTTGCCATCATCACCAGTTTCGTGACGGGCAGCTGGATCGGCCATACCTCGAAGGGCAATGCCATTCTCGAAGGGGTGTTCGCCGGCGCGGCGGTTACGCTCATCAACTCCATGACCACCATGCTCATTCTCTACCGGACGATGGAGGACGCAACCGTCCGGCTTGCCGACTCCATGGGCTACGTCATGCGCGCCGGCTTCCTGGTCGTTATCGGGGTACAGGTCCTGCTCTACGGGCTGTGGAGCGGACTGGCGCAAATGGCGAAGCAGGACCGGGAGGCCGGGAAAAAGGGAGCGAAGAAGGCGAAGAAGTAGCGTATCGCGGGGAACGGGGAATTAATTAAATCTTCTTACTTCGATGAAGGATTTCTTCCAGTACGGATTGGCAAGGCTGTCTTTGCGGACCTTCTGTCCCGTGGTTGGGGCATGAACAAAAAGGCGGTTACCGACGTAAATGCCGACGTGGGAGTATTTCGTCCCGTTCTCCTTAAAGAACATCAGATCGCCCCTGCGCATTTTCTTTAAGCCGATCGGGTGGGAGATGTTCTTCAATTTTTTCGTGTTGTGCGGCACTTCCAATCCGGCCGCCAAATAACTATACCGCACCAGACCGCTGCAATCGAACCCCTCCGGGCTGTCGCCGCGATATTTGTAGGGCCTTCCGATCATGGACACGGCGGTCTTCGCCGCCTTCTCGCCGATGGCGGGAGTGTATCCGGTCACGGGCCTCATCGGCGCGGAGGCGCAGCTGACGAGAAGCATGCCGATACCGAATGCCGCGGCCAGTAAAAGGATTTTTCGAGTCGTCATCGTGTTCACCGGAAACGGACCTATACTAATGAATTTCCGGGACGATGTCAATGCGCCCGATAAAGCAAAACGGTCCTTTGTCCCAAACCGCGTTCTCCGCAAGGCATTCCTGCCCAGAATCCGCTTGACCCTTTTTCAGCGCCCTGTTATATTGAAGCTCCCCAAATAAATAATGGGAGCTTCGATTCCCAAGGTAAAATTATTGCCCTATTCGCTCGCTACCCCCGCAACAATCTGCGGGGAATGAGCTCGCTAAGGAATTCAGTCCATGAAACGAACAGTGACTTTTCTTCCCGACAACGCAACGGTGAGCGTCGACGACAACGCCAATCTCTACAAGGCCGTGAAAGCAGCGGGCGTGTACGTGCTCTCGTCGTGCGGCGGCAAAGGCAACTGCGGCAAGTGCAAGGTCGTGATCAAGGAGGGAACGGTCGAGCGGGGCAAGTCGAACTCCTACCTCTCCTCCGAGGAAATCAAGCGCGGCTACGTTCTCGCCTGCCACTCCCAGGTCAAAAGCGACCTCATCGTCGAGATTCCGCAAGAGTCGCGCATGCAGGCAAAGCACAAGATCGCGACCGGCGCCAGGACCGAAGAGATCATGAAACTCATGCAGGAGGCCGGCGGGTGCCTGGAGTCTCGCATCAGCCGGGTCTACCTCGAGATCAGCCCTCCCACGATCGACGACAACATCGCCGACTACGAGCGGCTGCGGCGCGCCCTCGACAAGGCCGGGTTCGATGCGTCCCATCTCCACATGAACTACCTGGTGCTGACCAAACTGCCCCATGTGCTGCGCGAAGGCAACTGGAAGGTGACGGTTTCGGCCTTCAACGTCGGCGCCGTGCTCGAAGTGCTCGACCTCTACCCCGGGGAAACGACGCGCAAGCGGTACGGCGCGGCCGTGGACATCGGCACGACGACCGTCGTCGTCTACCTCGTGGACATGACGACCGGCCGCGTCCTCGGCACCTCGTCGACGTACAACAGCCAGGTCAAGTGCGGCGACGACGTGATCACCCGCATCGTCTACGCCACGGAACGGAACGGCCTGAAGGAGCTCCAGGACCTCGTGGTGACCAACATCAACACCATGCTCGGCGAGCTGGCCGAGAAAAACAACGTGCCGCCGGGCATGATCGACTACATCGTCGCGGCCGGCAACACGACGATGACCCACCTTTTCTACGGCATCGATCCGCAGTTCATCCGGGAAGAGCCGTACATCCCCGTGGCCACCTTTTTCCCGCTCATCCGCGGCAAGAGCATCGGCTTCCGGATCGACCCGCAGGCCATGGTCTATTCCATGCCGAACGTGGCCTCCTACGTGGGCGGCGACATCACCGCGGGCGTGCTCGTGTCCCAGATCCACAAACAGGAGGCGGTATCGCTCTTTATCGACATCGGAACGAACGGCGAGATCGTGCTCGGAAACAAGGACTGGCTCGTGACCGCGGCGTGTTCGGCGGGCCCGGCCTTCGAGGGGAGCGGGATCAAGTTCGGCATGCGCGCCATGGAAGGGGCCATCGAAGAAGTCGAAATCAGCCCGAAAACCTATGAGGTCAATTACCGCGTGATCGGCGACGTGAAACCGATCGGCATCTGCGGCTCGGGCATGATCGATATCCTGGCTGAAATGTATCTCTGCGGAGTCATCGACCAGAAGGGCAAGATCCGGGAAGAGATCGGGTCAAAGCGCATCAGGAGAGGGGAGAACGGGCTGGAATACGTGCTCGCCTGGCGGGTGGAATCGGCCATCAACAAGGAGATCGTGATCACCGAGGCGGACCTGGACAATCTCATCCGCGCCAAGGCGGCGATCTACGCAGGTTTCGCCACGCTGCTTTCCCACATGAGCATGGGCTTCGGCGACGTGCACAAGCTGTACATCGCGGGCGGGTTCGGCCGGTATATCGACGTCGAGCGCGCCATCACCATCGGCATGCTGCCCGACCTTCCCGTGGACAAATTCCAGTTCCTCGGCAACACGTCCATCATGGGCGCCTATTACGGGCTCTTGTGCGACCGGCTGCGTCATGAGGCCGAGGAGATCGCGAAGCGGATGACCTATGTCGAGCTGTCCGTGTCCCACAGCTTTATGGACGAGTACATGTCGGCCTTGTTCCTGCCCCATACGAACTTGAACGCCTTTCCGACGGTGAAGCGGGAGTTGGAGGAAAGGAAAAGGCCCGTCTAAGCAAGGCCGTCCCTATCTCACCAGAAAATAAAAAAGGGAGCAGGAATTAAGTCCTGCTCCCTTTTGCGTTGATCATTGTGATATCACTGAACTGTCAGCGTAGCGCTTGACGCGAGGCTCGTTATCGGGTCGGTTGCCGTGATGGTCGTTACGCCGGTGACGGTACCGGCAGTTGCCAAACCGCTGTTTATGTCAATCGTTGCCACTGCCGTGTTCGATGAACTCCAGACTGCTGATCCCTGCCACGGCGTAGTACCATCCGTAAGTTTTACCGTTACGGTAAATTGCTGGGTTCCTGTCGGCAAGCTGATGATTGCAGTGCTTGGATCTATTGCAAGGGAGGAAAGCGGCAATGAGGTAACAGTGAGCATCGTGGAACCGACAATCGTTGAAGTCAGGTCCGTAGCAATAGCCTGAATGAGCGCCGTG
>DAIDTZ010000105.1 GCA_027456925.1 Nitrospirota bacterium | reverse complement strand
ATACACCGGGACTGTCAATGAGGAGGAACAAAGAAATCGAAAATCGCGAGGAGTATCGGCGCCGGGAAGAGGGTCCCTGGGCGCCTTTGGAGTCCATTCTCGTTTCAGGCCGCTGATCCGCTTCCGGGTGAAGCCCGTGCTATAATTCTTCTATTCATTTTAGTCTTTCCAGCAAGAGGCAAAAGGTTGTACTTTATTGTCAGGAGGATTTTTTATGAGCCGATTATTTTCTCCTTTGAAATTGCGGGACATGAGAATAAGGAACCGCATCTTCGTTTCTCCCATGTGCCAGTATTCGAGCCATGACGGCATACCTACGGACTGGCACCTTGTGCACCTGGGGAGCCGGGCTGTTGGCGGCGCGGGCCTGGTCATGGTCGAGGCGACTGCGGTGAGCCCCGAGGGCAGGATCAGCCCTGACGACAGCGGCATCTGGAGCGACAGCCATGCAGAGGCCTTTGCACGGATCACAGAGTTCATCCGCGCACAAGGCGCTGCTGCCGGCATACAACTTGCCCATGCAGGACGCAAAGCCTCAACAGACGCCCCCTGGCGCGGGGGAGGACCCTTGGGGCCGGACAAGCGCGGATGGACGCCAATAGCGCCGAGCCCGATCCCGTTCTCTCCAACCCATCCCGTGCCGCGCGAAGTCACCGCCGAAGACAGGGAAGTTATTCTCAGGCAGTTCAGCGACGGGGCAGCGCGGGCCCTCCGGGCCGGCTTCGAGGTCGTGGAGATCCACATGGCCCACGGGTATCTCCTCCATCAGTTCCTGAGCCCGATCTCGAATCGCAGAACCGATGAATTCGGCGGCAGTCTGGAAAATCGCATGCGCTTTCCCCTTGCCGTGGCACGCGCGGTCCGAGACATCTGGCCCGCGAAATGGCCGGTCTTCGTTCGCGTCTCCGCGACTGACTGGGTGGAGGGAGGCTGGGACCTGGGACAGACCGTGGAACTGAGCCGGCGTCTCAAAGACACCGGCATTGACCTTATTGACTGTTCGAGCGGAGGCATGGCGCTGCTGCCCGAGACCGCCATCCCTGCGGGACCGGGATACCAGACGCCTTTTGCCACGGCTATCCGCCAGCAAGCGGGCATGGCCACGGCAACGGTCGGACTGATCACCGAGCCCGCACAGGCCGAGCAGATCGTTGCCACGGGCCTCGCCGATGCGGTCATCCTGGCGCGCGAAATGCTGCGAAATCCTTATTGGCCCCTGATGGCTGCGCGCGTTTTGAAGGCCGATGTGCCCTGGCCTGCCCAGTACGAACGGGCCCGGGTCCGGGGGTAAGTTGAAAAAGAGTTCGGAAGGGTTCGATTGTTCGGCAAGCACGGACCACCACGAACAAACGGTTTATTTGCAGCGTCTCGCCCTCTGGAACGCTGACGCATCGCGGACGAGTTACTTCGAAGGCGGCTCGTATCCCGGTATCCGGGAGAGCACAATCTCATCGATTTGCGCCGGAGAGAGATATTTCTCGGCATAGCGCAGGTATACTTTTTCATTGATGAATACGTTAAAAAGATCCGGGTCGATATGTCCTTCCTGCTTCATGGACCCCAGATCGCTCAGGGCTTCCATGAGGGTCTTTCCTTTTTTATAGGGGCGGTCTCGCGCGGTCATTGCCTCAAAGATGTCCGCAATGGCGATGATTCTCCCTTGCAGGGGGATCTCCTTTTTCGTGAGCCCCTTTGGATAGCCTTTCCCGTCCATCCGTTCGTGATGCGCCTGCGCGTAGGCCGGCACGTTGCGAAGCGATTTTGGATAGGGCAAGGATTCAAGCATTTTAATCGTGGTCTCCACATGCTGGTTAATTACCGCCCGCTCAGCCGGGGTAAGGGTGCCCCGGGCGCTGGAGGTAAGCATATATTTATCTGCTTCAGACAGAACGGATTCTTCCTTGCCGTCAGCATTGATCCAACGATAGTTGCGGGCAATACGCTCCATCTCCGCTTTCCGGTTTTCATCCATAACGGTTCCACCGCTGTTGCAGGTTCGCACGAAATCCTTGTCCCGCTCAATTTGCTCCAGGGTCTTTTCAAACGCCTCCTGTTCAGCCACAAGATCTTTTGCGCTTCCCGGCGAGGATGCGTCGCAACGATTTTGTAAAAAAGCAATTTGCGCGTCGCGCTTGACCACCTCGAAGCGCGCATTGATCAAGTGTATCCGGTCAAAAATGGTCTCCAGCCTCGTCGCCTTGTCCGATATGTGCACAGGGGTGCTCACCTTGCCGCAGTCGTGCAAGAGCGCGGCGATTTTCAATTCATGGAGCTCTTCCTCGGACAGCGTAAAGTCGCCGAAGACGCCTTCTTTTTTGCCGGAAACGGCTTCTGCGAGCATCATGGTCAACTCGGGAACACGTCTGCAGTGACTGCCGGTGTACGGTGATTTTTTATCAATCACCGTGGCGAGGAGCTCGACCAGCGAGTCGAAGAGGGCAGAAAAGTCTTCGATCAATTTATTCTTTGACAAGGCCACGGCGGCCTGGGAAGCAAGGGTCTCCAGCAGACGCTGGTCCTCCTCCGAGAACGGCACGAACGCCCGGGAAAGCCTGTCCTGTGCGTTGATAAGAAGGAGAACGCCCACGGTCTCGTTTTCGTGGTTCTTCACGGGAACGCAGAGAAGCGAACGGGACCGGTAGCCGATTCTTTTGTCGAAATCCCGGGTGCGGGAAAAGTCAAAGTCTTGCGAAAGCTCAATATCGGGGATATTGACGGTGACATCTTTGAGTTTTGAAAATGCCAGCGCCGTCCGCGTATCCGGTTTTCCTTCCGCATCATACAGAGGGATCACCACGTCCCCGGCATGGTCGATCACCAGGTTGATGGAATCAACATGCATGGCCGAAAGTTTTAATTGTTTCTCCTCCGTCACGGCGTAGAAGGCGCATCCGTCGGCATGGGTAATAGTTTTCGCCCCGAGCAAAATGAGTTCCAGCAGGCGATTATTGCTCTTTTCTGCGGACAGGGCCAACCCGATGCGGTTCAATGTCGTCATGATCTGAAGATAGTTTTCAAGACTCGCGGCCATTTCATTGAAGGACCCGCCCAATTCTTCAAATTCGTCGTTGGTCCTTATCGTTACCCGGCTTTCAAACTTCTTCTCCCCAAACTTCCGGGTTGCCTCACGGAGCAGTTCGATGGGGACCAGGCTCCTCCTGATCTGGATAAGACTGAGGAACACCGCGGTCAGGAACGTCAGAAGAACCAAGAACAGGAAGATATCCCTGAAATTGCCGATAGGGGCAAGAATATCGGTTTTTGCCTGGCTTTGCGCCACGATCCAGTTCGCATGGAACCGGGGGACCATGAACAAGTCCCAATAACTTGCGAGAAAGGACTTGTTCCCGTAGGCCCAGGTAAATCTCCCTATGGAAGGGTCATTCTGCATCGCGTTCTTTATTTCCTGCAAGGGGGTGTATTCGGGAAACGAGGAAAACAGCACGTTATGGGATTGATCGAGCACGAAGAGTTCCGTCTGCGGAGACAGAAAACCTTCGCTTCCCCACAAATACTCGGGATCAATTTCGCCGAAAATAACATCCCGGGACGCGTCCGGCGGGGAGACGGCTTTCACCATATAGATACGGACATGCTTTTCAGCGGCAAGACGGGTGAGGACAAGTGTCTTGCCTGTATGAACATGGTCCTGCTCATCCTTTGTCAGTTGCGGGATTACCGGCCTCTTCCCCAAAAGAATTTTCATGCGGCCGGTGCCGGTCGTCAAAACGATGCTTTTGAATTCGACGCGGAGTCTTTCCCGGAGCCCGGGAACCGAGAGGGCCGTCCGCTCGCTCTCCCCCTGTCCGAGAATTGCGCCTACCATGCCGAGATCGGTTTCCAGAAATTGCAGGTGCTGGAAGGTCAGCATGCCGGCGGCCTTGCTTGCAACGTGAAGGTCTTCATTGGCCTGCGAGTAAAGGTTTTTCGTTACCTGGCTAAAGGCAAAATAAGCAAGCGCGCTTAAGGGGATAAGTGCGCAGAGGATGAACAGCACAAAGATGCGCCGCGCGACTTTGCCGCGGAAAAAAGTGCGTTTTCCCATCAAGGAGCTCAGCAGGTTCACAGGCTCTTTCCTCTTATCCGGGCATGCTAGAATGCCGATGCCAGGCCAATGTATCCCCCGTTGTTTGCGCGGATAACGTCATCCTGGCTATTTTTGGCAGTGAGCGGAGGGGAGCTTTTACGATCTCTGCCCATACTGTAAAGATCGTAGTCAGTATTGATGGGCACCAGGAAGCGATCCTTTCTGAAACTCCCCTTGCCCTTCGCTGTGGAGTTTTGGATATTGAGATATTGATACGGGCTGCCCCAGGGATCGAGAAGAGTTGCATAGCCAACCTCGGCAAGAGACTGAGGATACATGCCCTTCTCGAATTGATAGGCTGTAATCTCCTGCGAAATCATTTTGATTTCCGCAATGGCGCGTACGACCCTTGCCTTTTCTATGTATTCTGTGTAGAGCGGAGTTGCTATCGCGCTTAGCACGGCCACTATTGCGATTACTACTATGAGTTCAATAAGCGTGAACCCCGTGGATTTTATGAGGTTGCTTCCCCGGAGATCCGCACAAACCTCATTCCCCTGGAGGTTATTCTTGCTCATTGCACCCCTCGCCCTCACAACGATCATTTCTATTCAACTTTGAAATAGTCAATTTTTTCCGCAATCCGGCTTTCTTTTTCCTGTACGGCATTCATGAGTTCCCTTATTTCTCCCGTTGACGCATGGCCGATCGCGTTGCTGCATGCAACGATCGCATCATGGAGGCTCGATTGCGATTTCCGGATTTCCCCCACCCGCAGGCGGAGTTGTTCGAGCATCTGGTTGGCGGCTTCAACCTCCCCGGTAAGGTGGTCGCCCTTTCGAACGGGAGTTGGCCTGGGCAGATCGCCGTTTTTAAGGGACGTAAGAATAACGGTTATCCGGTTGAGGGGTCCTGCCAACCTGTGCGAGGTGCGCAGGGAGAGCAGACCGATGAGGAGAAAAGAGAACACCACGGGAGGCCAGAAATTCGCGTTTAAATATAAGAGTACGCTTGCCGCCTCCTCTATACCCGGGGGCATGGAAGAACCGTGTCTCCGCCCCAGTTCGATGAACAACGGGGTGAATAATGCCAGCCCGATAACCGCGAGGAACAGAAAGATATGAAAGAAAGAAGAATACAGGAGCCAGTATTGAAGGTCTTTGTTGATGAGGAATGTGCGTCTGAATCTGTGTTTCCTAAAGGATTTTATCATCTGGCGTCTCCTGACCTGTCCTTTTCCCAGATTTCCTTGCTGTTTTTCAATTGAAGGGTTCCTCCGGAATCGGGACGATAGGTGAAGGTGAGGGTCTCTTTCTCTCCTTCTGCATCTCTGTAAGAGAAGATATATACTATTCCATCAACGTCCTGTTTAACGACGATTTTATCTATCCTGTGTGATACTTCTTCACCGTCGCCTACGCCGTATATCACTGTGTGTTCGTTAAACTTCATGTAGCGGTCAGCATATTGCGGAGCAGAGGTCTTCCATTTTCCCACAAGATCGTTCGGGACGACAACAACATCGCGTTTGCAAGCGACAACAAGGAGCAAAAGCAACAGAATGTTTTTACCCAGATATTTATAATAAGCAGCAGAAGTCCTGCGCATATTACAGAGGGTTGATCTGCCGTCAGCCATGATTGCTTTTTGCAGCATTGTTTTCCTCCCGAATTATGCGAGCGAGTTTTCTGTTGCACAAGCTCAACCTCGTTTTGCCATCACGTTCCATCTTCGTCTGTTCGGCAGTAAGCCTTGAACGGGTATTGTATCCCGCGACTTGCAATCCCGGCTCCTGCCGCGGGGCTCCACTGCTGTTCCGTGCCCCCCGGCGCGTCCGCCGCGCGCTGCATATGATTAGTAGAGCTCCCGCCTTAAATGCAAACTAATTATAACACAGGTATTTCGTTTTCTGCAAAAACTGCCTAGGCTTTTTTCAAACCGAGGAGAAGTGCAGCATTGGCAAAGAGCATCTTCTCTTTCAGCCGGTCCGATATCTTAAGCCGCAGCGTTCGCTCAAGCATCTCTTTCTGGTCCGTCCAGGGGCTGTCGCTCCCGAAGAGGATCCGGTCCTCGTCAAAGTGGGAAAGGGCCTTGATGAATTCGTCATCACTGATTTCGCTCAGGGTGAGCGACGTTTCCGTATACACATTCCGGCACGTGCTGAGACAACTGATCCGGTCCCACTGCTTCCATCCGCCGACATGGGTGCAGATGATCGTCAGGTCCTTGAACCAGTTGGCCACTTTCGCGACCCGCTCCACGTCGGCCTGCTTGTTTCCCGGGAAGGCCATATCGTAGCCGGTATGGAACATGACGTAAAACCCGAAGCTCGCCATCAACTCATAAAAGCCGTACATGTATTTGTCATCAATAAAAAAATTTTGGTACATGGGGTGCAGCTTAACTCCCCGGATGCCGGTAACATGCGCCTCTCCGAACATGTCCTCGACCTCGTAGGTGTCGTTCGAGGGATGGAAGGAGATCAGCGGATGAATGCTCTCACTTTTTATCTCCTTGCAGAATTCGAGAATGGGCCGCATCTGGTTCGGTTTCGTGGCGATGTTTGCAACCAGGCTAGCGGAGATGTTCGCCCGCTTCATGGAATCAAGCAGGCCCTGAAGCGTCCCGTCCGTGCACGGCCGGTAGTCGCCGGACTCCGCTGACAGGGCGTCCATGGCTGCTTTCGCGATCTTGTCGGGAAAAATGTGGGTGTGGAAGTCGATGTATTGCATTTATATCTTACCTTTCACCGCAGAGACGCGGAGGCGCTGAGAAAAAAAAGAACAAGTTAGACTCACAAAGATTACTTGAAGAGCTTTTTTAAGAACATACGTCCCAAAGACTCTTGCCGTTGTGCGCCTATTACCCGGCCGTTCTCTGCGTCTCCGCGGCTCTGCGGTTCATATTAGAATTTGCGGTTGTCAATAACCCGCTTCGCTTTACCTTCGAACCGTTCCAATGTCTTTTTTTCCACGAGCTTTACCTCTACGGAAATGCCGAGTTCCCCGGCAAGGCGTTTTTTGATCGTTTCCTTCAGCGCGCTCTGTTTTTTCATCTCATCGAAGAAGATCGACTCCGATACTTCAACGTTTACCGTGGTCTCGTCAAGGGCGCCCTTGCGGTCGATGACGATCTGGTAGTGCGGGGCCACTCCCTCGATCTCGAAGAGCACGGTCTCGATCTGCTGCGGGAACACGTTCACGCCGCGGATGATCAGCATGTCGTCGGTCCTGCCGAAGACGCGCGCCATTCTTCTCATGGTCCTGCCGCAGGCACAGGGTTCGGGCAGGAGACGGGTCAGGTCCCGGGTCCGGTACCGGATGACCGGGAAGGCTTCCTTGGCGAGCGTCGTGATGACCAGCTCGCCTGCTTCGCCGGGCGCCGCGGGTTCCAGGGTTGCCGGATTGATCAGCTCGACCAGGAAGTGGTCTTCGGCGATATGCAGGCCGTTGCGCTCCATGCACTCGCCGGCCACGCCGGGGCCCATAACCTCCGAGAGACCGTAGTTGTCCGTGGCCACGATCTTGAGCTTGTTCTCCAGCTCCTTCCGCATCGCCTCTGACCATGGCTCGGCGCCGAAGAGGCCGTACCTGAGCGACAGGGAGTTCCTGTTGATGCCCATCTCCATCATGGTGTCTGCGATCAGCATGGCATAGGAGGGCGTGCCGACGAGGGCCGTGGTCTTGAAGTCCTGCATGATCTGGATCTGGCGCTTGGTGTTGCCGCTCGAGATCGGGATCACCGAGGCGCCCACGCGCTCGGCGCCGTAGTGGAGGCCGAAGGCGCCGGTAAACAGCCCGTAGTTGAAGGAAATCTGGATCACATCATCCTTCGTGATCCCGCCGGCGGTGAGGATCCGCGCAACCAGGTTCGACCAGGCCTTGATGTCGTTCCGCGAGTAGCCCACCACCGTGGCCATGCCCGTGGTTCCCGACGATGCATGGACCCGGACGACCTCGCGGAGCGGCACGGCGAAAAGGCCGTAGGGATAATTGTCCCGCAGATCGTTCTTGGTCGTGAAGGGCAGTTTCTTAAGATCATCGAGCGAGCGCAGATCGTCGGGGTTGAACTTGACCTCATCGAACCTTTTCCGGTAAAACGGAACATTCATGTAGACGCGGCTTAAGGTGGATTCAAGCCGCTCGAGCTGAAGCTGCTCCAGCTCCTCCCTGTCCATGCATTCGCTTTCAGGCTGCCAGTACATGAGCACCTCCGTCTTAACGGCAGTTTTGAGTTGTGAGTTTTAAGTTAACTGAGAACCAAAAAACTCATTCGTCCGCATCCCGTCCCAGATACGCCCGTTGCACGTCCCGGTTTGCGAGCAGGTCCTCCGAATCTCCTTCGAGGATGATCCGGCCGGTTTCGAGCACGTAGCCGCGGTTGGCGATCTTAAGCGCGCTCCGGGCATTCTGCTCCACGAGCAGCACCGTATTTCCCTGTTCCCGGATCCTGACGATGATGTTGAAAATTTCCTTCACCATGAGCGGCGCCAGGCCCATGGACGGCTCGTCGAGTATGATGAGCGTGGGCCGCGCCATCAGCGCCCTGGCCATGGCGAGCATCTGCTGTTCTCCGCCGGAGAGCGTGCCGGCAAGCTGGTGCTCGCGCTGCCGGAGCACCGGAAACAAGGTGTAAACGTGATCAAGATCCTTTTCCACGTCATGCTTGTTGCCGCGCTTGAACTGAACGTAGGCCCCGAGCAAAAGGTTCTCCTTCACCGGCATGGCGGGGAACACCTGTCGTCCTTCGGGAACGAGCGAGCAGCCGCTCATGACGATCCGCTCAATGGGCATGCGGCCGATATCCTGTCCGTTAAAGAGGATCTCGCCCGATTGCGCCTTGAGGAGGCCCGTCACGGTCTTGAGGAGTGTGGTTTTTCCCGCGCCGTTGGCGCCGATGATCGTGACGATCTCTCCCGGCTTCACATGGATCGATACGCGCCGGAGGACGGTCAATGTCCCGTAGCCCGCATCGAGGTTCCGAATCCTAAGCATTGTCTTCTCCCAGATAGACCCGGACGACCTCGGGGTTGCCCTGGACGGCGCGCGGCGTGCCATCGGCGATCTTTTCGCCGTAGCTTAAGACGACGAGTTCGTCGGAAATGTTCATGACCAGGCTCATGTCGTGTTCGACGACCAGGACTGTGATGCCGAGGTCCCGGACCTTGACGATGAGCTTTGCCGTGTCCGCGGTCTCGCGCATGTTGAGCCCTGCCGCGGGCTCGTCCAAAAGCAGCATGGTCGGCCCGCTGGCAAGAGCGCGGGCGAGCTCCACCGCGCGCTGCTGGCCGTAAGACAGGCTCGTCGCCTCGGAAGACGCGAGGCCCTCAATGCCCAGAAAATCCATAAGCTCGATCGATTTTTTTCTGATCTCCTCTTCCTCGCGCCAGGTAAAGGGGAGGTTCAGCATGCCGGCGATGAACCCCGCACGGCTCCGGCTATGGCAGCCGACCATTACGTTTTCGAGCGCAGTCATGTGCGCGAACAGCCTGATATGCTGAAACGTGCGCGACATGCCCTGGCCGGCGATTTCGTAAGGCTGTTTCCCCTGGATCGGCGCGTCCCTATATACAATGCTGCCTGCATCGGGCGAAAGAAACCCGGACAGGAGGTCAAAAAGGGTGGTCTTGCCCGCGCCGTTCGGCCCGATCACGGCCTTGATGCAGCCCTGCTGCACGGTGAA
>DAIDTZ010000104.1 GCA_027456925.1 Nitrospirota bacterium | reverse complement strand
GGTCTATATCGGCAAGGATATGTGGCATCTTCGCTCGCTCCTGTTCACTGATCCCGTTGACGTCCTGATCGGCAACTCCTATGCAAAATTCCTGAAGCAGGACACGGGCACGCCGCTCGTCCGCATCGGGTTCCCGCTTTTCGACAGGCACCATCTGCATCGCGCAGCGACCATCGGTTACCAGGGCGCACTGAACCTCGTGACCCTGCTGGTGAACACGGTCCTGGACGAGCTCGACAGGAAAACCGAGGGTTCAGCAAGCTTTGATGTGATTAGATAATTTTAAATTTCCTCCCCTTCAAGGGGAGGATTGAGGTGGGGATGGGTCTTTCATCGGTGAATAAACCAATCCTCACCCCGGCCCTCTCCTTGAAGGAGAGGGTGTGATAATGCGGGTCGAAAAGACTATGCTTACTGCACTCGACAAATTAACGGCAAGCGGCTGTTCCACGGACGACAAACACAAAGTTTGCCGTTCCCGGGGCGGCGAGTCCTGCGCTTTTGACGGGGCCATGATCGTGCTTCAGCCGATCGCGGACACCGCGCACATCGTGCACGGTCCCATCGCGTGCTGCGGCAATACCTGGGAAGGCCGGGGAACGAAGTCGTCAAAAGGCGTGCTCCATACCATGGGGTTTACCACGGACATGGGCGAGCTCGACATCGTGTACGGTTCGGAAGAGAAGCTCCTCAATGCCATCAAACGGACCAATGAAGCGGTCAAACCCAAGGCGATCTTTGTCTACTCCACCTGCGTGAGCGGACTCACGGGCGAAGACATAGACGCAGTGTGCAAGAGGGCCGAGAATGTTATGGGTGTCCGCGTGATACCGGTAAACGCGCCGGGCTTTGCGGGTCCCAAAAACCTGGGGAACCGGATTGCCGGCGAAGTCCTGCTCGAACACGTGATCGGGAGCGGAGAATCTCCGGTCACGACCCATAGGGACATAAACCTGATCGGAGAATACAATATTGCCGGCGATCTTTGGCTTGTGGAGCCGCTCCTTGCAAAGGCAGGCATCCGGGTCCTGTCGAGGATCACCGGCGATTCCACGTTCGAGGAGATCACCTGGGCGCACCAGGCAAAGCTGAACGTCGTGGTCTGCAGCCGCGCGCTGATCAACGTGGCAAGGGAAATGGAGCGGAAATACGGCATCCCATATGTGGAAGTGTCGTTTTTCGGAAGCACGGAGACCGCAAAGGCGCTTCGCAGGATCGCGGAGAGCTTGGAGAGCAAGGTGGGACGCGATGAGCCAAGACTCTTGTCCCGGGTGGACGAACTTATCAGGTCCGAGGAAAAGCGTCTCAAACTGCTGCTTCATCCCTTTAAGCATCTGCGCAACAAAAAAGCCGTGCTGTACACCGGAGGGGTCAAGAGCTGGTCCTTCATCTCCGCGCTGCATGATCTCGGTATCGAGCTCGTTGCCGTGGGAACGAAAAAGAGCACTATCGAGGATGAAGAAAAGATGAAGGAGCTCCTCGGTCCTGATGCGCCGCTCATCGAGGACGTGTCGCCGAAAAACCTGCTCAAGATATTGAAGGAGCGAAATGCCGACATTCTTGTTGCAGGCGGACGGAACCAGTACCTGGCGATCAAGGAAGGCTATCCCTTTGTCGATGTAAACCAGGAGCGGCACCTTCCCTATGCCGGATATCCTGGGCTGGTGAACCTGGCGGAGCAGATCAGCAATAGTATTGCATTTTACGAAAGGGGCAAGGGTCAAGGGGCAAGGGGCAAGGAAATCGAAGAAGCGCACCCGAAACAAAAAAAGGAAAACGTAAAACTAAAACATGATGTGCTCATCAATCCCCCCAAGCACTCCCCGTCCATCGGCGCGGCGATTGCGCTGCAGGGGATAGATCGGGCCTTGCCGATCATTCACGGGGCCCAGGGCTGCACGTTCCTCGGCAAGGTGCTTCTGACCAGGCACTTCCGCGAGCCCATCGCGCTCGCGGCAAGCAAGCTTTTTGTGGAAGACGTGGTTATGGGGAGCGAAGACAAGCTGATCAAGACCATGGAAGGGTTTGTTGAGAAGAACAACCCGGCGCTCATCGGGGTCCTCACTGCCGGGTTGTCGGAAGTTAAGGGGGATGATGTCGCGACAGCGGTGAAGCGGGTCAAGGGTCAAGGGTCAGGGGTCAAGGTAATCCATATCCCGACGCCGGATTATGACGGCGGGCTGGAGACCGGGTACGCAAGGGCAGTGGAGGCGGTATTAGGAATTGCAGAATTAGGAATTAGGAATTCGGAATTTCAGCAAGTTAACGTCCTCGCCGGATCGCACCTTACTCCGGGAGATGTTACAGAGCTTCGTGAAATCATGGAGGCGTTTGGTTTGCAGCCGATCATCCTCCCGGACCTGTCTGCTCTTGACGGGAGCAGGCTGGTTTTTTCTCCGCTCGCAGCAGGAGGGACGACTGTGGAGGATTTATCAACCATGGCCGATGCATTGCTTACGATCGGACTGGGGATGAGCATGGAGCCCGCGGCAAAACTGCTGCAACAGAAATTCGGCACTCCGTATCGGATGCTCGACAGCGTTGCCGGTCTCGCGGATTCGGATCAACTGATGCAAACGCTCGCGGAGGTGAGCGCGAAACCCTTGCCTGCGAAGTATCAACGGCAGCGCAAGGTCCTGAAGGACGCCATGCGGGACGCGCATTTCTTTTTTGGAGGCAAAAAGATCTGTATTGCCCTCGAGCCCGACCTTGCAATCCAGACGTCGAAGTGGCTTGATGAGATGGGCGCCACAATAGCCCTGGTGGTGATCCCCACGCTTTCGGACGCCGCGGACTGGATCCGTTCGCACGAAGTGCCGATCAATGATCTGTTCTCCATCACCGGCAAGTTTGACGTGCTTATCTCGAACTCCCATGGGGAGGGCACGGCAAAACGGCTCGACGTTCCGCTTTATGAAATGGGGTTCCCGGTGTACAAAACATTTGGGTACACATCAAAGGTCATGATTGGATATCAAGGAACACTCACGATGATCAATGAGCTGGCGAATCTGCTGATGAAAAGACACTAGAACGTAGATTCACCCTCCCCAACCCCTCCCATCGAGGGAGGGGCTACTTAAAAAAACTGAATTTAGTCCCCTCTCCCCAGCGTGGGAG
>DAIDTZ010000103.1 GCA_027456925.1 Nitrospirota bacterium | reverse complement strand
AAGCAGACGCGGACGCCTTCGGCTGTCGAGACAAGCGTCTGGACGGTTGCCATGCCAATGACTATCCTGTTTTTGATTGCGACGATTACGAGCGTTCCTCCTGATTGATCAGCGATTAACGCTCGAAGTCCTTGCACCTGTTTCTCCACATTCGGCGAGAAGTCGGATTCGATGCTGAAGAGCTCGGCAAGCAGTTCGCTCATACGAGGGATGTCCCCCGGCTGCGCGGGACGAATAACAATGTTCACGCAGGGGGGCTTTTTCACAAAGACACATGGACATGACATTTCTTCGTGCAGGTGCGCGCACAGGCTTCGCACCCGATACAGTTCTCGGGCCGGGCAATGGACATGACCTTATTCCCCATGTCGTCGCCGTACTCGTCTTCGCCCTCGAACGGTTTTTCGATAAGCTCCAGCACGTCGAAACCGCAGACCTTGTAACAGCGGCCGCAGCCGATGCACTTGTCGATCTCGATCGAATTGACGAACTTCGGTGTCCAGGGTTTGCCGCCCCGGGTTGTTCCGGTAATGGGTGACATGGTTCCTCCTTACTACAAGGGTCATGGGGCATGGGGCAAGGGGCAAGGAAATCGAACGCCGATTGATCCCTTGTACCCATCTGCCATGACCCTTGCTGCTTGACCCTTGCCCCTATCTTTTACGCAATGGCTTCGCCGTTCTTCTCTCCCGTCCTGACCCGCAACGCTCCCTCTATGGGCGACACAAAGATCTTGCCGTCTCCGGCCTTGCCGGTCTTGTTGGTTTTTATGATGGACTTGACCACCGTGGTCACGACATCGTCAGGGACGACGATCGTAAGCTGCCGTTTCGGCACAAAAAGCGCCACCTTCGGCAGGGTGTGGTCGAGCGCATAGGCGGACGGCGTGGCCTTCAGCTTCACTGCCGTGCAGAAGCTGTCCGGCATCTCCGAATCCATTTCGCCGCACATGGCGCCCCGCTGCTTGCCTCTGCCTTCCACGCTCTGGATCGTGAGCGACGGATAGCCGAGGTCGTCGAGCGCTTTTTTTGTTTCCGGGAGTTTGTCCCGGCGTATGATGGCGGTGATTTCTTTCATCATGATCTCCCCTTGTTAGTGATTCAATCTTGTAAACCACGGGAGCTTCGCTCACACAGGGCTTCGCCTCACTGTCAACAGTGGCGCTTTGGTTTTAACCCCGGAATTCGTATCTGTGCGTGCGGCAAAGCCGCACCCGTGTTCATCTGTGGTTAATACTTTACAGCCCCGCTTCCCCGGTCCTGACCGTATACGCGCTTTCAACAGGGCTGATAAATATTTTCCCGTCGCCGATGAAGCCCGTCCGCGCCTTGTCCTGGATCACCTTCATTACCTTGTCCAGGTCCCTGTCATCCACGACCGTCATGATAAGCACCTTCGGCAGCTCGTCGTAATGCACCGGTCCGACGGTCAACCCCTTCTGCTTTCCTCTCCCGAATACGGGCATCTTGGTAAGCGACGTGAAACCCGCGCCTTCGAGCGCCAGCACCACTTCCTGTTCCTTTTCCGGCCGTATGAATGCTCTGATCATTTTCATGGTTTATTCTCTCCTTCTTGTTTTTTATTCCTTAATCTGCCTGCACCCGGCGTTTATGAGTGGAACCGCGAATGCAGGGTGAACTCCGAACCTTGAACTCAGAACTCTGAACTACGAACGATTCATCGCCTTCCTAAGCCACGGCGGCGGCGACTGTCTGATCGTCTGACTGAGCTGGTGAAGAGCGCTCTCGATCGAAACGACCTCTTTTACTTTCATGGGCATAATGCCCTTTTTCACGAGACGCGCCGCTGACGGCCCGCCGATCTCGGTAACATAAACAAGCTTGCAATCGGCAAGCCGTTCGACTTTGCTCTGGACGGCGTCATCATGGAGGGGGCCCATGTCTTTCGTGTCCGTTACCGCCTTGTCCATGCCAT
>DAIDTZ010000102.1 GCA_027456925.1 Nitrospirota bacterium | reverse complement strand
ACTATTTTCCAAGTGAACACCTTGCTCATGTACCAGCGTTCTCAGCAGCACCAGCTCGGTCAGTATTTCATTCTGAACAATATCCTGTCGATCAACGATATGGACCGCCTGGTCCAAGACCTCAAAGAGCACAATGCCGCTCTTCTGGCAGGCGCGGTCCGAAGGAACAGGCACTAGGGGCTTGATCTTTATGCAGCTCGATAATACGCGGTTCACCGGCACAACTCCCGAAGACTGCACCCTCGTTGCATCGGCCAGCGCGCTCTATTTCACCGTGGCCGCCAATACCACGAGCAACGGCGTTGCCTAAATCAATTTTATTGAACCAGGACCATAGAGACCAACTGAGGAAGGGAAAGGCTTTTGAAAAAATCTTTCGAACTGTTAATCAAGCGACACGGCAAAACTTCCGGAATAGCCGCGATCGGAAAAATCCTTCTCCGCGCTGTTCGCGGCCTTTAAAGAAGAATACTTGCCTGCGTAGACCCGGTAGAAATTGCTCCCGTTTACATTCGTCAGGTGCACTTCGGAGAAGCCGAAACGTTTTTTCATCTCGCCGGACAGGCGATGAGCATTATTGTAGTCTTTGAATGATCCGACCTGGACCGTATAGGTGCCGCTGTCGTAATTTTCAGGCTCCTTGTACGTGTCTTTGCCCGGAACACGGTATCCCAGGGCCTCGATCCGGACCGGCGCCGTGCCGACGATGTCCACACCGAGTTTCTTTGCCGCTGCATTGGAAAGGTCGATGATCCTGCCCTTGACAAAAGGGCCGCGATCGTTGATCCGAACGATTGCTTCACGTCCGTTGCTTGTGTTTCTGACCTTGACGAACACGCCGAGCGGAAGCGTCTTGTGCGCAGCAGTCATGGCATGCATATCATAGATCTCGCCGTTACTCGTCCTTTTTCCGTGAAAGTCCTTCCCATACCAGCTCGCAATGCCGGTCTGAACAAAGCCGTCGGACGACGCCAGCGGCTCATAGCGCTGCCCGTTAACAACGTAGGGCTTTTGCGAAGCTCGCGTCTTGGACCACGGGGAGCCTGCGGGCAACGGCGCTCTTTTCGGCGCGCAAGCCGATGCCAGAATAATGCAACAGGCGAAACAAAATATTTTTTTGAACGCTCCGGCCATCAGACTTGCCCTTTTATTCTTCACCGTGTATGATCATAGTGCCAGCGCCGTTCGAACATCCCGGGATGGCTGCTATCATACAAAGTATTGAAGGGGAGAGCAACAGAAAAAACCGGGGCAGCAATCAGTCCGAAGGAGAGACACGACATGATCAAGCATATTGTTCTGTGGAAACTCAAGGAAGTCTCGGAGTGCGGGGACCGGCTCCAGAACGCAAGAAAGATGAAGCATGATCTCGAAGCGTTGAAAGCCCTCATCCCGCAGATCAGGCACATCGAAGTGGGCTTGAACAGCATTCCCTCCGACGGGTCCTACGACGTTGCGCTCTATTCCGAGTTCGAAAGCGAAAAGGACCTCGACATCTACCAAAAGCACCCCGAACACCTTAAAGTCGCCGAGTTCGTCGGCAAGGTGCGGGAGCGAAGGGTAGTCGTTGATTACCACGTTGGCTAATGGTGAAGTGACATGACCCAACCCCCTGTAACCGTGTATCGCCAGATCTCACCGCCTGCCACAAACGACCAAAGAGCGCTCCTGGCGAAATTCCGCATATCCCTGCCGGACCGGCCGGGTTCGCTCGCGGGGTTTGCCTCGATCATCGCGCAGGCGGATGGAAATATTTCCTTCTTTCACTATGACCGGGCCCTTGACAGCAGTCGAGTCGCCGTCGAGGTCCAGCTTTCCAATGAGAGCCATCTCGCGTCGCTCCTGAAGGTACTCGAGAAAAAACAATATGCGATAGAGCAATCGCAGGACGCGCGGGACGACCTGATGGTCACCGCCGCGGCCAGCGTCCTGGAGATCAAGGTCCGGCTTGCGAACAAGCCGGGGACCCTTGCGGCCTTTGCCCGGCTGCTTGCCAAGCACAACGCCAACGTGATCTACATGCTCTATGACGAAGACATCGACCCTGAATCCGCCGACATCGCCATGGCCACAGCCGATTCGGAGGAAATCAACTCCCTGCTGCAGGCCACCAATGAGCAAGGGTACCACTATCGCGTGCTCTACCGCGGCAGCAACGAACAGGAAGCGGCGAACATAATCGGCCTGAAGCTTATCGAGAAGTTCTTCCTCCGGTTGAAGAAGATCCTCCCTTCGAGCGGCGTGGAAGAGATCAAATCGCTGGTCGAATCATCGCGCGACCTGCAGCAGGACCTCACGCAATTCGCAACCGAGGCGGGAAACAATCTCGAAGCCGGCGACGTGTTCGAGACCGTACTCACCTTTGCCTCGCAATCGCGAAGCAGGACCGGAGAAAAGTTCACCGTGACAACGATGAAGCCGCTGCGTTTTCATGACCAGGTAGATCTTTTTGGTTTTCGACTGCCCACGAGCGAAAACATCTACCTCTTCCGCCATCACGACGAACTGACCATGATAGACGCCGGCCACGGAATCTATTATTCCGACATCAAGCGCCTGCTCCTGTCGCACGGCATGGACCCAGGGAGAGTAAAAAGAATTTACGTCACCCATCCCGATACGGACCACGTGGGGGCTGCGGGCTATTTCGAGGAAGAATTCGGAACCGAGATTTTCCTGCATAGCGGCAGCGCCGACGTGATCGCCAACCTGAACAGGGCCCATGGCGCAACCGGAAGCCTGCTGAACCTGAACAAGTACTACACGCGGCTGTCGAGCAGGTTTACGGAATGCCGCTTTCCAAGCCACCCCCGCTATTTTTCCGCAGCAACAACAAAGAGCATCAATGGTTTCCGGATCATCGACGCTTTTCCTATCGGGCCCCTTGCTTTCGATGTTCTGGAAAGTCTCGGCGGACACACGCCCGGCCTGGTCTTTTTCCTGAACCAGGAGCTCGGCCTGCTTTTTACTTCTGATTTTCTCCTGAACGTGCAAAGTCTGACACCCGAAGACAAGGAACACCTCGGCATCTACCGCTATTTGCTGACCAACCCGAACAGGGATTCAAGAATCTATAAGGAAGAAACTGCAGCGCTGCGGAACATCATGCTCAGCTTGGATGGAGAATTGAAAAAGAAGAACGGCAGTGCAATGATTTTTCCCGGACATGGGGATTATTATCAAGCCGGGGAATTAAAAGAGAAATGATGCGATGACACCGACTCTGCGGGTACTTTCTCAAAATCAGAGTAATCTGATCCCATCGCCGTAGTGGTCCGGTCCAGGGTGAAACCTGTCGATAAGATCGCGAAAAAATATCCTCTCCTCGGGGACCTCCGCATGGATATAGCAAAGCTTTTTCAGGACGGGAACGAACTTCATGGTCGAGGCGATATATTCATCCGAAAGTCTTGCGCAGTATTTCGGCGAAACCTTGAGCGTGTCCAGGACAAAGTCCTTATCAACCACACTGACGAAATCAGCGATGACCTGCGCAGCCTTGGCCGGCTCATTTCTCATGAAGGCCGTGGCCTCTTCGTGCAGAATCAGAAACTTCTCCACCACTACCCGTTCCCTTTGCAAAAACTCAGCATCCGCCACGATACCGTAGCTCGGATTGTTCGGCCAGAGTTTCGACGCGGGGAAGAGCACCTTTCCGCCTGCAAAACGATTGATCGCAATGGCCAGGGCGGGCGTACCCACCGCAGCAGCCACCTCGTCCGCCACCACTGCCTCGGTCACGAGATCCGCCCAGGGAAAGTTCTTGATCTCGATCTCCTGCTGAAGACCCATCTGCTCAATGCAGTCCTTCAGGATGACGTCGTGAATGGACCCCGTGCCCGGAACGCCGATTGTGCGGCCTTGAAATTGCTCTAAGACAGCTCTGATATCCTTGGCCGCAGGAAATCCGCTCCACCGCGACTTCCCCGCCATGACCGTACCTTCCACATGACCGCCGGCAACGCACAGGACGTTGATGCCCCGGCTTATACCGATGATCGCAGGCGGCAATCCGATGTAGGCAAGATCGAGCTCGCGCCGCTCGAAGGCCTTCATGATCGCCGGCCCCGTTCCCATCAGCCTCCATTCGACCTCAGCGCCAAGCCGCGCATCAGCGCTTCCCTGGGCCATGAGCAGGATAGCAGTGTGGTAAAAGGTTGAGAGATGTCCGATCCTGATTTTCATCCCTTGCTGTTCTTTCTGTTCCAAGGATACAGGTTCATGAACTTATCATAGTCGCCGTCTTTGACATAGTCAAGCCCTGTCATCGCAAAGAAAATGGCGCCTCTGCCTTTCATCAATCTGCTTGCACCCAGCGCTCACGAGTGCCTAGCACGAGTGCAGGGTGAAATCCGCCGGCCTTTCCTGTTGCTGGGCCGGGGAGAGTGTGTTAATATAAAAACGTATGAAAATCATGCTCGATAAGGACAGTTCAGAGGTGCTGAGGACGCTCGATGTCCTGAGGATGCCCGCCTTTATCGTTGATGCCAAATGGACCATCCTCTCCTGCAATGACCACGTCGGCGCCGTCTTCGAATATGGCAGGGCCGAAGTCATCGGCAGGAACCTTGAGAAATTCATATCCCTTGACAGCATCTTCCGGGAGCGCGGCAACGCCGGCTTTTCCTCTCTTTCCGATGCTGTCCGCGAAGGGGAATCGAAGGCCCGTCGCGCGTTCTGTTTCAGAAAAAACGGCAGCCCGCTGGCATTGCCGATCGCCGTCATTCCCAACCGGCAGCATCGACCCGACCGAATGATCATCGTTGTCCGCGACGCTCCGGGGCAGCAAGCCGCACCTGCTGATGCCGACGCCTCCCTCTCCCCCGACAAAGCGTACCAGGACGAGTTGATCAACGAACTGAGCAGCATCATCAATTCCAGCCTGAGCATCGGCACCATCTTCCGCATGGTCGTATCGGAGTTAAGGAAGATCATCGACTACAGCAGGGCGAGCCTGCTCCTGTACAACGACAAGGACAACAACCTTACGATCTTCGCCCTCGACACGGAAATGAAGACCGTGATGAAAAAGGGAGTAAAGGCCCCGATTGCAGGAACGAGCGCGGGTTGGGTCGTACGGAACAACAAGCCCTGGATCAGCTACGATCTCAATGACACCGCGTTCCCCCTGGACCGGAAGCTTCTGGCCGAGGGGATCCGTTCGACGATCAGCATCCCCCTGTTTCACGACCGCATGCTCGGCGTGTTCAATTTCGACAGCACCGAGCCCTCCCAGTACACGGAAAAAGATCTCGCGATCCTCCTCCCGGTGGCCAAACACATCGCCGTCGCCCTCGAGAACGCCCTGTTGTTCGAAGAGATCTCAAAGGAAAAAAAGGAATGGGAGAGGACCTTCGACGCCATCACCGACATGGTCTGGATCGAGGACGGACGGCAAAAGGTGATCCGCGCGAACCATGCCCTCCTGGCACGGACCGGCTTTTCCAAGGCGGAAATCAACGACAAGCTCTGCGCGGAACTCCTGGGGAAGATCGGCATCGCCGTGACCGGGACCTGTCTCTGCTCTGAAACGCTCTCGTGCAAGCGGCCGTCGTTCCAGGAGCTGAAAAGCACCGGCAACAGCATCTTTCATTTCTGGGCCTACCCGCTCATCGATGAAGAAAACCGGCTCTACGCCATCGTGCACTACTTGAAGGACGTGACGGCCCAGAAGCGGATCGAGCAGCAGCTCATCCGGACGGACAAACTTGCCTCGCTCGGCACGCTCGTTGCGGGCATCGCCCACGAGATCAACAACCCGCTGGGAATCATCGCCGGCTACTCGGAAGCACTGATCGACCGGGCCGGCGAAAAGCCCCTGCGCGGAATAAAGGAGTTCGAAGACTTTCCGGAATACCTGCGGACCATCCACAGCGAGATCTTCCGGTGCAAGGGGATCCTGAAGAGCCTGCTCGAATTCGCCCGTCCGTCGGGAGGCACCTTCCGTGAGATCGACATCAACGAACTCATCAAGGAGGTTCTCCTCCTGCTCAAACACCGGACCGCGAAATTGCAGCACACGATCGAACTCAACCTGGACCGCGACGTCTCCAAGATCTACGCCGATGCCGGAAGCCTCCGCCAGCTGCTGATGAACCTGCTCCTGAACGCCATTTACTTTACGCCCGAGGGGGGACGCATCTCCATTAAAACCGAACCGGACAACGGAGCGCCGGAATCGAGGTTCAACGGATGTTCCCACCGGGTACGGCTGTCTTTGACGGATACCGGGTCCGGCATCCCCGAAGACCTTATTGACAAGGTCTTCGACCCCTTCTTCACCACAAAGCCCGTTGGGGAAGGGACCGGACTTGGCCTTACCATCAGCCACAAGATCGTTGAAGAGCACGGCGGCGCCATCGACGTGGAAAGCACGCCGGGCAAAGGCGCGACGTTCATCATCACGCTGCCGTCGATCACCTGCAGGGATTGAGACGCTTCCTGCTGCCAGGGAGGCGCGGAGACAGGCCCGTCTGACATGATCAACATTCTCGTCGTTGACGACGAAGAGCCCTTCAGAAGGCTCCTGAACAAAGAACTGACCAGAAAAGGATATGCTGTCGAGGTTGCGCGCGACGGCAACGAGGCCCTGCGTCTTTTGCACGAACGCTCCTTCGACGTCGTCCTTCTCGATGTCGTCATGCCCGGCGTGGACGGCCTTTCGCTCATGAAAAAACTGAAGGAAGATTCTGGAGCGCCGGCGATCATCGTGCTCACGGGCAAGGCGACGGTCGAGACCGCGGTGGAGGCCATGAAGAACGGGGCCTACGATTATCTCACCAAGCCTTACAAGCTCGACGAGCTCGCGATCATCATCGACCGGGCCTACGAGTTCAGCCGGCTCTCGGTGAAGAGCAAGCTCCTGGAGCAGGAGCTGGTCAGGAAAGAATCCCCCTTCGAGTTTATCGGCAAAAGCAAGCAGCTCCAGGACATCCTCGCCATGATCCAGAAGGTGGCGCCCACGGACTCGCCCGTATTCATCCAGGGTGAAAGCGGCACGGGCAAGGAGCTCATCGCAAACACGGTCTGGCATTTCAGCGCCAGGAAGGACGCGCCGTTCATTGCCTTGAACTGCGCCACGCTGTCGGAAAATCTCATCGAGTCGGAGATCTTCGGCCACGAGAAGGGCGCCTTCACCAACGCCTACCAGATGAAGCACGGCCTCGTGGAGGTGGCGGACAAGGGAACGCTCTTTCTGGACGAGATCGGCGAGATGCCCATCGGGCTCCAGCCAAAGCTCCTGCGCTTCCTCGATTCCGGCGAGTTCCGGAGAGTGGGGGGGAACAAGACGCTGCGCGTGGACGTTCGAATGATCGCCGCGACCAACAAGGACCTCAATAGCCTGATCAAGGCAGGGACATTCCGCGAAGACCTCTATTACCGCTTGAATGTGATCAACGTCGCCATCCCGCCGCTCCGCGAGCGGAAAGAGGACGTCGTCGAGCTGTCGCGACATTTCCTGAAAAAATACGCGAAGAAGCTGTCCAAGCCCATTACGGAATTCACGTCTGAGGCGCTGGACCTGCTCACGGGATACAACTGGCCGGGCAACGTGCGGGAACTGGAGAACGTCGTGGAACGGGCCGTGATCCTCTGCGAATCAGGCAGGATCGGCGCGGAAGATCTCTCCATATCATCCTACGCAGCTGTTGCCGAGATGAGCGTGAACCCCTCGCTTGAAGAGATGGAGAAGAACTATATTCTCCGGGTGCTGAAGGAAGCAGGGAACAACCAGTCAAAGGCCAGCCAGCTTCTGGGCATCGACCGCAAGACGCTCTACCTCAAGCTCAAGAAATACGGCATCAGCTGAGCGCCTTTCCGTTCATCGCTCTTCTCCGGCAAGCTTGAATTTTCTGCGGAAGATGAAAATGGGAAGCAGCGATCTGCCATGACAAAAGGGCCGGCTTCTTTTTTCTGAAGTCAGCCCTTCTCATTGTAATGGCTCCCCATGGCCGGCCCGAACGGATCTACAGCTCTTTCAGCAAAACTTCCGATACGTCCTTGCGCGTTGAGGAATGATCCTTCGAAACAGGATGGCCGAGGCTGACCACTGCCATCAGCTCCATTTCCTTGGACAATCCAAGAAGGGCGCGCACTCCCTCTGCGTTTTTCAGGATCTCGCCGAGCCAGACCGCACCCAGGCCGAGGCCGTGAGCGGCAAGCAGCATGTTCTGGATGCAGGCTCCCATGGCCTGGTGGTCCTTCACGTCGTTGTACATCGCGCTCCTGTCCACGAACACCGCGATGCACGCCGCTGCGCGCTCGATGATGAAATGGTATTTCGTCTGCTTCGAGAGGTCCGACTTGACCTCGTTGCCTTGAACGATGACGAACCGCCAGGGCTGGTTGTTCATCCCCGACGGGGCCCAGGTGCCGGCTTTGATGATCTCAAGCAGCTGCTCCCGGAGAACGGGCTGGCCAGTGTACTGCCGGATGCTCCGGCGCGTGTAGATGCCTTCGAGAAGTTCCATGGTGGTAATGCTCCTCCCATAATGGGGAAAAGAGGATATTCGCTGATTTGCAAACTCTCAGTTCCTCCAAGTTTTACCTGCAATCCATACGTCAGCCCAGGAAAAGGCCGCCTCGTCCTTCCCCTGCAGCGCGCAAACAATCAGCGAACAGCTGTTGAGCGGCGGAGAAGCGACGGCGGCTCGCACTCGATCATCATGTCCAGCCCGGTTACGGGATGGCGAAAGCTCAGTTCAGCGGAATGAAGGAGATAGCCCGGGTCGCCGGGCAAGGCGTGCGTGTCCGGCGCGGGGAGACCGCCGGCTGCATACAGAGGATCGCCCGCAAGAGGGTGTCCTGCGGCCGCCAGGTGAATTCGGATCTGGTGAGGCCGGCCAGTCGCAATGCGCACGTCGCAGAGGAAGGAATCCGGGCGTTGTTCGAGAACAATCACGTGGGACAATGAGGGTCTGCCCTTCGGACTCGCGGCATGGACTGATCCGAGCAAGGGATGGGGGACGGGGCCGATGGCTGCGGAGATGGTCATCTCTTCCCAATCAGGGACCCCGCTCGCGAGCGCGCGATAGCGTTTACCCACTTTTCTCGCTGACCACTGTCGCGTCAATTCCGCCCCGGCTGTCTGGTTTCGGGCGCACAGCACCAGGCCCGATGTCCACCTGCCTAATCGATGGAGCGGAGCGGCGTCAGGCGCATAGGCGCGTACCAGGTACAGCAGCGTCGATTGCAGGAAGTTGGCGCCGGGAAGCGTCGGCAAACCGGCCGGCTTGGCCACTGCAAGCAGGTCTTCATCTTCGTACAGAACGGAAAACGACCGGGGCGCATCGGGTTCTCTCCAGGGAGGGCGTTGCCACACAAGCTCGGATCCCCTGCGCAATACGCTTTCGGCATCCACGGGTTTGGAATCGATCAGCACGTGACCGGACGCAATTCGCTCCGCCCACTCCGTTGACGAGAAATGACCATAGCGCCGGCTAAGATAGCCAAGCACCATCTGGCCGTCGGCATCGGGGCCGAGCCTTTCGCAATATTCGTATCCTTCGGTCAGTTGTGTACTCGTGGAGGTGGAGGTCATAGTGTTTTGCCAGCCGTTCCTTGTGCAGTTTTTTCGACTCTATCGGAATTTGAGGATCAAGTCAAGCGTCATACGAATGCGAATTTTCACAGCTGATGTATAGTACCGCAGTTGTACCAGAGAATGCTATTCCTTCTGCATGCCTGGTCAGGATTGTCCACAAAAAAAGCCGGCCAGAGTTGCCTCTGCCGGCTTTTTGATTCTGACGAAGGAGTTTTCTACACTCCGCCCTTTTCAATACTTACTTTCTTCGTCACTTTCTGCCACGTGAACTGTCCGCTTTCCTTGGTTCCGAACGGCAGATACATCAGCTCCACATCGATCGTCATGTCGTGATCGATGACCTTGGTCACGCTCTTCCCGTCTTTTTTCGAGAACTCCGCGGGGAAGGGAATGTCGAAGCTTTCGTTCACAGGACGATTCGGCGGCAGGCTTGAATCGCGCAGGATGCCGCTCTTTTCATAGGGTCCGCGGCCCATCTTATCGCCGCGGCCGAGCTGCAGGGGAATAGGCATGTAGATCTTCGACTGCTTGAACAACTCTTTACCTTTACTGTCTCTCGCGGTCACTTCCAGGACCAGCCGATTGGGAGTTGGTCAGCCATCAGGGATGCCGTGGCCGGCGCGGTTTATCATCTCTACTTTGACCAGCGCCTGGGGCACCACTTTCGCTCCGTCGCGCCACTGATACCCGAGCGCCTCGACCTTGAAGTCCACCGCCGCCTTGGCCATGCCCGGGTCGCGGTAGCTCTGCATGTTGTGGCCGAGCTTGCTCTTTATCATGTGGCATTCCTGGCACTTTTCCTGTCCTCCCTCGGCCCGGTATGCCATGTTGTAACTTGCATAAAGCGTGGCGCACTGAGAGGGATTTTCGAGCTCGAGGTTCGGCCCCAGGCCATGACACTGCCCGCAGAGGATGGACTCGTCCATGATCGGGCTCTTCTTCATCTTCGGATGCGCAGGGTCCGCGTGCTCGCCGTCCTTGAACCCGTAGACCGTGTTCTTTTCCGGAAATCCGTCCACCCACTTGTGCGTGATGGCGTTCCGCTGATGGCAGACAAGGCAGTTAATGTTCACCTTCGAGAGCTGGGCAACGGCTTTGTCGCGCGCATCGTCGCTCGCCTTCGGATCGGTATAGATGTACACATTCTTCACGATCTCCTTGGCAACGGCGTCGGTGGCCTCGGCCAGCTGCGGCAAATGGCACTTGGCGCAGATCATGAGGTGCTTGACCTGCACGTCTTCCGGCTTCTTGACGCCCGAGTACTTCCAGCCCATAAGCCCGACGGAAACGGTCGTCTGGATGGTCGCAGCGGTCCTTCCGGTGCCGAAGATGGACCGGGAGTGGATCGACTGCACCCACTCGTTGTAAATTTGCTCGTGGCACTCCTTGCAGCCCGATGAATCGTACATCTTTGCCAGTTCGTCGATAGATGTTGCTTTTTTCGTTTCCGCTGCATAAGCGTCCGTTGGTGCGAACGCTGTCAGGGGCAGAACGAAGAATGCGGCTATTGCAATGCTTCTGAATACCTTCATGGTTACCTCCTTTTTCAGGAATGGAGTATTATTAAAATTTTGCCATAGAGAACACAGAGCGCACAGAGAAATGCATTAAACAAACAGCGCCAGATCATTACTACTTATGCTGTTCTTCCGAAATATAGCACATCTTCTGAAAACCTTCGCGTACCTTGCGACAAAATGCGAAAAAACGCAAAGTGTTTCAGCTCTTCGCCTAGAACCGGACCTCAAAGGTGAGGTAGATATCGGTTGCCTTGTCGATCGGCGCAAGCATCTGCGCGTTCGCCGGGCTTGCGGCCAGGTCCGAGATCTTTTTCGGGGCTCCGACCCAGTTGTTGCTGCCGGTATAATCGAACTGGTAGGCCTGATAACCGAGCTTGAAGAAGGCCTTTCCTTTCTTGGAAATGGGCTTGTTCTTCAGCTCCTGAATAATATAGACCTCGTAGACGCTGCCGCGGGTCCCGAGCTTGCCCGTCCAAATGTCATCCGAGGCAGGCACCATGCCGATCCAGTTTTTCGACCCCTGGTTGTATTCCGCGCCGATCTTCGTTCCCGTGGAATCGATGTCATACCGGCCTCCTACATACACGGCAGTGCCGGTCCGGCTCTCCGCGGGACTTCCGGCATCGTACATCAGTCCGGCAACGGGGATATAACCCGCAGCGCCGGCATTGACTTCGTACAGCTGGTTGTTGGGATGGGTCTGGCTCTGGGCTGCCGAAAGGAAGAGGTTAAGGTTGCTCACCTTCCCCATCACAACGCCGCCGACCCAGTCGATGTCTCCGAGATTATGCCGTACGGGCCCCGTCAGCGTGCTGCCGTCGGACGGCGCGTCGAAAATGTTTGCCCCTTTCTGGTACTGCACTTGCGCGCGCAGGTTCTCCGTGTCGTACAGCGACGCCATCACGCCGTAAAAATCCGTATCTTCGAGAGAGGTGCCGGTCGTCGGATCGAAATAGCCGCTGTCAAACCCCTTGCCGTAGCAGAGCTTTATGAACGCGCCCGGCATGGACTCGATAGAGGGAGCATAGCCCGCCGTAGCGCCGTCAAAAGCGAAGTCAACCATGATGCCCGGAACACCGGCGGAGCCGACCTTTTCGCTGTTATTCCTGATGTTCGTCGGCACGCCGCCGGTGGTCGGCCGTCTGCCCACCGAGAACCAGAGCGGCAGCTCGCCGATATTGCTGATAGTGGCATAGGCGTAATCGACGCGCAAGGTGTTGTCCTGGGGTATATGCCCGACGGTGCCGTCGTTCGGCCCCGGCGCCCTGTCTGAGAAGTACGAGCCATTGACCGGCGCCGAGGTTTCATGGCCCCATACCTTGTACATGAGAAGACGCGCCTTCACCGTGACGTCTTCCATGGCATTGGCCTTCAGGTTCAAGCCGAAGCGGTTCGTCATGAGAGAATCATTCTTGACGTCATAGCTCTTCACCGTAGCCGGGGGCGGGGTAGACATGCCGCCGAGCTGCCAGGGAAGAACATCCTTGAAAGCATAGTACTCGTGGACCGTCCCTTTAAGCGCGTCAAACCGGTATTGATAATCTCCGCCAATGTCAAGCCATGAGGCGTCGTCGGCTGCCGCGGCAAAACCCGCGCTCGAAAAAAACATCATGAATGCCAGAAGTGCTTTTTTCATTTCCTCCTCCTCGTAATTTAGATGTCCGCAAGAACGTGAACGGATTTCAACCGCCTCCTCCTTTCCCGGAAAAATGTCGGCAAGCTCAACGGCCGCGAAAGGCATGCCGAAAAGAATCAGCCGGCTATCGTTGCATAGTTTCTAATTTATGCAATAATAAAGACGAAAAAAATCCTCTTCTCCGTTATTAAGGAAAAAAGAATGGGCCGACACAAATAGGGGCAGCCTCGAAAGGCTGTCCCTCTGTTTTATTCCCGCGATCCGCAAGCCGCGGTTTGCTCATGCTTTTTCCATTGCGGCGTGCTGCCTGCGCATGGCCGCAGGCGCTGATACGATATAACCCGCTGCCGTGCCCAGGAGTCCTCCGACCACGAGGCTAACCGCCGCTGCGCAGGAAATCCCCACGACGATTCCCATTACCACGGCTGCCCGTACAAACAGGGTGGGTTCAACCGCGCCCCCCATCAGCTTTTGGAGAAGGATCAACGTCCCGTAGGACCCGAAGTAGAACCCCGGCATGATGCCGAACACCGCAAATACCAGACCTCCAACTGTTGCTCCGATCTTCATTCCTGTTTTTACTGTTTCGTTCTTCATGGCTATCTCCTTTCAGCAGCAGCTAAAGTATTGTAATGCACGGCAGCGCTCATTGCATTGCCGGCCAACCACCCCAGAGTAGAGGATGCCGTAACGATCACCGTGCCGGAAACAACGACTCCCACGAGCATCGACGCGAGTACGATCATCCGGGACAACAGCCCTGATTCGAGCGGAAGACCGTAGAGCATGCCCGCGATATTGATGCCTGCCGCGCCTCCGAGCAGGCTGCCGGGTAAAAAGCCAAAAATTCCGAACAAAACCAGTCCCGCGCCCGCGCCCATGTAAGCTCCCTGTCTTGCCATTGTGGTTTTCATTTTCGCGTCCTCCTTTTCTCTCAGTCTTGCCTGGGTAACTGCATCCCGCATGCCAAAAGCTAAGATGCTGAATTTTCAGGAAAGAGGAGACAGGAAGTTTTGCAGAATTGAGAAGGGCAAATCAATTTTATTACGAATGCAAAGAAACAAAGTTTTATTATTGATCCTATCTGGATAGCACAAGGGTTGATGGAGGATCATAATACACAACAGGGGGCGGCAGAATGCGGCAGATTATTGCAGTACAAAAGTGACTATTCACTTCCCTTAATTAAAACTCAGCGCTATAGTAAAATAATAGCAACTGCGAAACTTATTCTCTCTCGGCCATGCAACAGACGAGTACATCGACATGGACAAAGGCAGAGAAGCACTGCGTCACTCCATTGACACAGAAGAGGCCTATTCCCTCGGGGTCATCACCTACGAGCACTTTACATGGGTTGATCACACGGTGCGTCTCATTGACATGAGCAAGAATGGTGTGGGAGTTGAATCTGAGCAACGAATGGATCCCGGCTTTGTCTGGTTCAATGACCGGGTGAGAGGACACAAGGGCGGAGCCCTGATATGGTGCAGAAAGTTCGACGACAAATACCGGGCGGGCATACGGTTCGTGCCGCTCACCAGCGATGAAGAACATCTTGTTCAGGAAGGAATCGTACGATCCGGCCACCAGCCTTACCGGAACCCTTTGGAGATCATTGCTCCTTTGATCGAAGCCATGACGCGAAGTAAAGACTGATGTTGCTGCTCCCAAAAAGCAGCGGCCTCAATACACCGCACCTCGATTGCTGCGACCCGTCGAACAAATAGCCTGCCGCCTTTTCAACAGCAACAAAGCTATTCCACCATACTTCCATACTGCCCGGGCCTGCGGTGTTTCAAAAATCCCCAGGTCTCGGCAGCGGCAGCGCGTTCCGCAAGGTCGATATCGGCGATGACGATCGCTTCTTTGCCGCCGGCCAGGTCCGAGGCCATTTCGCCCCAGGGATCGGCGCAGAAGCTCCTGCCGTAGAAAGAGATGCCTTCTTCCTGGCCCACACGGTTTACCCTGAAGATGAAAAGGTTGTTCGCAAAAGCGTTCGACGTGATCGCGCGTTCCCAGAGACTGTGCGAGTCGAGCGAAGCGGCGTTCGGCGAGAAAATGATCTCGGCGCCTTTGAGCGCCAGAATGCGCGCGCCTTCGGGAAAGAGGTTGTCCCAGCAGATTTGAACGCCGATCCTGCCCTGCGATGTTTCAAATACCGGGAATCCCAGATCGCCGGATGAAAAATAAAATTGTTCCCGGTAGAGCGGAAGGTTCGGCACGTGCATCTTGCGATAGGTGCCGATGAGCAGCCCTGAGTCGAAAATTGCAGTGCTGTTGTAATATTTATCCTGTGCAAATTCGAAAAAGGGAACCACAAGCACGGTTTTTGCGCTCTCGGAGAGTTTTCGGAACTGCCCCAGGGTTTCGCTCGAAGCGTCCAGCGCCCAGGACTGAAGCGAGGCCTCTTCGCGCCGGGGAAACCAGGGAGTGAGGAAGAGTTCGGGATAGCAGATGATCCTGGCGTCTTTTTCAATCGCCACCTCGGCCATCTCGATGGCGCGCTGAACATTCCGTTCCAGGTCTTTCCCAGCGCTTATCTGTATACCGGCTATCCGCATGTTATTTTTCACAGACAACGATCAATCAGTTACAAAGCACATTCATCGCAAAACTGCAGGATGTTCGTAATTATATCGGGTTTAGAACAAAATGTAAAATGTAATCTCGCGCTGGAAGTTGACGGCAGGGTCGGAAACAGATACACTTAGAAACAGCAGAAGTACTTGTTATCGGAGGTCCTTATGCCAACCGGTTGCTTCATCGGCATTGATCAAGGGAGCAGCGCGACCAAGGCCGTAGTCGTGAGCCTGGAGGGACAGGTGCTCTTCCATACCCGCAAGGACCTGCCAACGCCGCTCCGGGACAACATCCGCATCGAACAGGATGCGGAAGAAATCCTTCATTCCGTTTTTGATGCGCTGAACGAATCTGTCCGATAAGTCAAGGGCCCCGGCATACCGATCCTGGGCATCGGGCTCTCATGCCAGCGCTCCTCCTGCCTCGCCTGGAAAGCATCAACCGGGACCGCGCTTACACCGGTCATCAGCTGGCGCGATATTCGGGGAAACGAACTCATCGAGACCATCAAGGACCAGGGTCCCGTGACCCACCGGTTGTCCGGCCTTCCGCTCACGCCTTACTATTCCGCTTCGAAGCTGCGCTGGATCAGGGACAACAGCGAAGCGGGCAGGAGCCCGGATACGATTTTCGGAACGCTCAGCAGTTTCCTCGTCCGGCATCTCACAAAAAATGCTGAAGACGTGATCGATCACACCCATGCCGCCCGCACCCAGCTCATGAACATCAGAACGCTTGCCTGGGACGAGAAGTTGCTTGAGCTTTTCGGCCTGACCGGCATTGGGCTTCCGAAGATCGTACCGACAGCATATGCCTTCGGAAACGTCCATACCCCGGGAGGAGATGTTCCCCTTCTCGCCTCTCTTGGCGACCAGCAGGCTGCCATGCTTGGGCTCGGCGTGTTCGAAAAAGGGGATGCGGGAATCAACCTCGGGACAGGAGGGTTCCTGATGGTGAACACCGGCATTCAGCTCGCGCTTGCTGAAGGTCTCATGGCGTCAGTACATTACTCGAACGAGCAAGACGTGTATTATCTGCTCGAAGGTAGCGTAAACGCCGTTGGGGACGCCCTGGAATGGGTGCGAACGAACCTCGGTCTTTTCAAGGAATACGAGGAGGTGGACGATCTCTGCTGGAAGGCCTCGACCGACACCGTGGCCTTCATCGGCCTGAACGGAACCGGCGCCCCGCACTGGGAAGCAAACATCTCGACGGCATTCCACGGTCTGGGCCCGGAAAGCACTTCGGCAGACATGGTGCGCGCCGTTCTAGAAGGCGTCGTCTTCTTCATTAAGGACATAGAAGAAGAGGTGCGAAAGAGCGGCATCGAACCGAGAAACTTCATACTGGCAGGAGGGCTGTCCTCCCTCACCTATCTCAGCCAGATCCAGGCCGATATCCTCAAGACAAACGTACGCATCAGCGCCGGCCGGGAGGCATCCGCCCTGGGTGCGGCATTTCTCGCCGGGATGCGGCACGGAGCGTGGAAGCCCGATGACATCAGGAGAATAGCAGCGCAGGGAGAGCTGGCGAACGGCGAAACGAACCCGGGGCTTGAAAGAAGATACAAAAAGTGGAAGGAACTGCACCGGATGACGAAAAATTTGGATAAAGTGTGATGGCTTTTAAACCCGGGCGAAAAAACGAAATTACCAGACAGTCTATACTTCAACCAGTAAATGAGTTGGGTATTTCCACCAGCGGTGGATTTTGGCAGCTTCACCTACAA
>DAIDTZ010000101.1 GCA_027456925.1 Nitrospirota bacterium | reverse complement strand
GATGAGCGCGTTGCGCGAAAAAAAACTGGAGCCGAAAGTCCTCCGTTTTGTCCATTCCCACGAGCAGAAGCCCGCATCACTGGTCATGATCGAAGCAGTCAAATCAGCAGGCATCAGCCTCGACGTTCTGCCGCCGCTTGTCATTTATAAGACTCCGGGCGTTTATACCAAGGAAATGCGCCGGATCTATGATCTCCCCTGACATCACTCGCCTCGTTAGAACCCTGAAATCTTTCAGGAGAAAAGGGAATTCCTCCTCTTAAGATCCCTTCCCCCTTTCGTCTTTTCATTCCCCCTTTCCCCCGTACAGATTTACACCGCAGATACCGCTCCGCCGACCACCAGTCAAGTATGATATATTTGGAACAGAGCACCAGGAGCTCGATTTCCCCCGTTGCCGGACTATCTGCGCGGGCGCAGGAGGAGGCGCACCATGGCTGACCAGACCTATGCTTATATCATCGTCGGAGGAGGACTGGCCGGCGCATCGGCTGTCGAAGGCATCCGGGAACGGGACAAGAGCGGCAGCGTGCTGCTCCTCGGCGCTGAAAAGCACCTGCCCTATGACCGTCCTCCACTTTCAAAAAAACTCTGGTTCGGGAAAAAGAAGGTTGAGGACATTTTCCTCCACGATCAGAGCTTCTACGATCAGAACGGAGTAACTGTCGCGACCGGCGTTACGGTTACCGCCCTAGATGCAAAGCGGAAAACAGTCGTGACGAACGACGGGAACCGGTATGGATATCAAAAACTCCTCCTCGCCACAGGCGGCGCTCCGCGGAGACTGTCCGTCCCCGGCGGAGACCTCGAAGGCATCTGTTATTACCGCACGCTGGATGACTACCTGAGACTGCGCGCGGAAGCTGGGGAAGGAACGTCCGCAGTCGTGATCGGCGGTGGCTTCATCGGCTCGGAAATCGCCGCGGCCCTGCACACCAATAAGGTAAAGGTTACGATGATTTTTCCCGATCCCTATCTGGTAAACCGCATCTTCCCCGCGTCTCTGGGAAAAGCGCTCCAGGACCAGTATCGATCCCGCGGGATCACGGTCCTTGCCAACGAAAAACCTGCTTCCTTCCGGAAAAAGAACAACAGGTTCGTTACGCGCATTGAGAGCGGCAAAGAGCTCGAATCAGACATGGTGATCGCGGGCATCGGCATCGCGCCGTCACTCGATCTCCCGCGAAAGGCGGGACTGCAGACCGCCAACGGGATCATCGTGGACGAGCATCTTCAGGCCTCGCTCCCCGGCATCTATGCTGCGGGCGACATTGCGTTCTTTCCCTACCACGCCCTCGGAAAACAGGTGCGCGTCGAGCACTGGGACAATGCCTTGAACCAGGGCAAGTGGGCGGGCCGGAACATGGCGGGCGCGCACAAGCCCTATACCTACATGCCCTACTTTTTCTCCGACCTCTTCGAGTTCGGATACGAAGCCGTCGGCGACGTGAACGCGGAACTCGAGACCTTTGCGGACTGGCAAAAGGAAAACGAGACCGGCGTCATCTATTACTTGAAAGACGGCAAGGTGCGGGGCGCGATGATGTGCAATGTGTGGGACAAGGTCGAGGTTGCGCGCAAACTGATCCAACGAGGGGAGCCTGTCACGAAGGCAAGCCTGCGCGGACTTATCCGGTAACATACGTGCAGAAATCGTTTTGGTCGCTGGGACCCGGGAATGATTTCTCTGCGTTCTTTGCGCCCTCTGCGGTAAAGAGACTCCAAGGAGGTTCATATGAAACTTACAGAACAAACGGCAAAACCCCCGGCAAAGGGAGCTGCCCCGCTCTCACGGAAAGAAGCCGAGGAGTTCATGCACGAGATCCCGAAGTGGTCGCTCGGCGACAGGGAGATCATCCGGGAATTCCGATTCAAGGACTTTCACGAGGCCGTGCAGTTCGTGAATAACGTGGCGGAAATCGTGAACGAGCAGGACCATCATCCGGATATTTTCATCTCCTACGATAAGGTCCGGCTGACGTTCTCCACGCATAAGATCAACGGGCTTTCGATGAACGATTTCATCGTCGCGGCCATCATCGACCAGCTGGCGGACCAACAGCAAACAGTGAAAGCCGCATGACAAGCCATATTGCGGCGCAGGACCGCAGGGAGAATAAGTTGAAGGGCAAGGTGGCCCTGATCACCGGCGCCGGCAGGCGGATCGGACGGGCGCTCGCCATCGCCCTTGCCGAGGAAGGCGTGAACATCGTGGCACACGACCGGCGAGACCGTGAAGAGGAAACAGACAAGGTCTGCAAGGAAGTGATCGGCTGCGGCGCAAAATCGTGGAACCTATCAGCCGACCTTGAGAAGCCGGAAGAGTACGAGACGCTCGTTGTCCGGGCGATGAAAACCGCAGGATCGCTCGATATCCTCATTAATAACGCATCGATCTTCGAGCCCGGCACGCTCATGGACATGGGATTCCATGATCTGACTCGGCACATGCACGTGAACGCCTGGACGCCCCTGGTCCTCTGCCGCGAGTTTTCGAGACTTGCAGGCAGCGGCAAGATCCTCAACCTGCTCGATACGAAGATCATCGGCTACGACCTGGCTCATGCGGCGTATATCCTGAGCAAGCGGACGCTCGCCGATCTGACCGCAATGTGCGCGCGGGAATTCGCTCCCGCAATCACCGTGAACGCAATAGCGCCGGGCCTCATCCTGCCGCCCGTGGGCAAGGATGAAAATTACCTGAATACGCTGTCGCAGACGGTGCCGCTCAAGCGGCGCGGCGGGCCTGACGACATCGCCGATGCGGCGCTTTATCTTCTGAAAAGCGACTTTGTGACCGGCCAGGTCCTCTACGTGGACGGCGGCAGGCACCTTCTGGAGGGGCAATGGACCGAATCCTGATCAGTGATCTTCTCGTACGGTGCGTCATCGGCGTGCGCGACGACGAACGCAAGGAGAAGCAGGACGTACTCATCAACCTGGCGCTCTCGGTGGACCTCTGCAAGGCGGGCAAGACCGACCGGATCGAGGATTCGGTGGACTACCGCGCCTTGAACAAGCAGATCATGAGAATGGCCGAGAGCTCCCAATTCTTTCTCGTGGAAGCCCTGGCCCAGTCCGTGGCCGACCTCTGCCTGGCTCACCCCGAGATCAGGGAAGCGCAGATCCGGGTCGAGAAGCCCGCGGCGCTCCGGTTCGCGAGGACCGTGGGAGTGGAAATCACGAGGAAACAACCGGAATAGCCATGGCGCGGGCCTTCGTGAGCGTCGGATCGAACATCGACCCGGAGACGAACGTGAGAGCCGCTCTTCTTCGCCTGAGCAAAGAGACGGACCTTCGGGCAATATCCACGATCTACCTGACCGAACCCCTCGGCCGGCAGGGGCAACCGCCCTTTTACAATTGCGTGATCGAGATCGAAACCTCGCTCCCGCCTGCGGAGCTGAAATTCGGGGTACTGCGGAATATTGAAGCCGGGCTTGGACGGAGAAGAAGCGATGATAAATTCGCGCCTCGCACCATCGACCTTGATCTCATCCTGTACGATGCACTCGTGATGACGACGCCTGAGCTCACGCTGCCGGACCCGGGAATACGGGAGCGGCCGTTTCTTGCAATCGCGCTCTCCGAAATCACACCCGGACTTGTGCTGCCGGGATCGCAGAGCGGCATCGGGGAAGCGGCAGCGAAACTGCCCCGCACCGGCATGCAGCCGCTCAGGACCTACACTGACCGCATACGAAAGGAAATCCTTCCATGACCGGGAGCAACGAAAAAATCGAGAGGCTGGTAAGAGAACTGCTCGTCGAACTGGGCGAAGACCCGGAACGGGAGGGCCTCGTCAGCACGCCGAAACGCGTTGCCGCGGCCCTCAGGTATCTGACGTCCGGCTACCAATCCGATGTTGAGAAACTGATCAACCAGGCGTGCTTCGAGCAGGAAACGACCAGCATGGTCGTGGTGAAGGACATCGAGGTCTACAGCCTCTGCGAGCACCACCTGCTGCCGTTCTACGGCCGCTGCCACATCGGGTACATCCCGCGGGGCCGGGTGTTCGGCATCAGCAAGCTGGCCCGCCTCGTGGACATGTACGCGAGGCGCCTCCAGATCCAGGAGCGACTGACGGAGCAGATCGCCTACGCAATCAAGGACTCGATCAATGCCGACGGCGTCGGCGTCATGATCGAGGCCCGCCACCTGTGCATGATGATGCGCGGCGTGGAAAAACAGAATTCCTCCTTTGTCACCTCATCGGTGCTCGGCGTTTTTCGCACCAATCCCCCGACCCGGGAAGAGTTTCTGTCGATCATCAACAGGCGCAGGCCGGACATGTAGGTTTCATTGTTCCGCTCCTTCAGCATCGATGCAATCATTCTCTGTCTATGACGAAGACGATATTTACCATCGGCCATTCCACGCATTCCATTGAAGATTTCATCGATACGCTCCGGGCGTACGACATTCAGCTCCTCGTTGACGTCCGAACGATACCGAAATCCCGCCATAATCCGCAATTCAACAGCGATGTCCTGGAGAAAAGCCTGCAGGCGTCCGGCATCGGCTATGTTCATCTAACGGGGCTGGGAGGCCTGCGCCGCGCGAAAAAGGACTCGCTGAACCAGGCCTGGAAAAACACATCGTTCCGGGGATTCGCGGATTACATGCAAACGGAGGAGTTCGAGGACGGTATCGTAAAGCTGGTCGAGCTGGGAGAGGACCGGAAGACCGTGATCATGTGCGCAGAGGCCGTGCCCTGGCGATGCCACCGTTCGCTGATCGGCGATGCGCTCCTCGTGCGCGGGATCTCGGTTCTGGACATCATGAGCAAGGCCGTAGTGAAAGAGCATGTGATGACGCCCTGGGCTGAAGCGCGGGGGATGAAAGTCCTGTATCCGAAAAAAGAAGAACAACAGCAATAATCCACCAGCCGCTATTTTTTCATTTTCTTCCTGTTCCTGAAGTCTTTTTCAATGACCCTTCGAATCGCATCCCGGGTGGCTGCATCAGCGATCTTGCCGACGTACTGTTCGATCGTTGCGCGCTCATGAGGATCGAGCGGAGGCGGATCGGGTTCATCGGGCACGTGCTCATGGTCAACGGTGATTTCGCCCAATTTCAGCGTGATGTCTTTGATGGCTTCCCTGCCCAGGCTTTTGTTCAGTTTTGCGATGATTTCCGGTTTGAGAAGGGAAAGCTGCTGCATCCACGCGGGGCTGTCCACGATGAGCGCAAGCTTGTTTCCGCGGACCTGCTGGGGCTGCGCATGCCTGGCGATCATAGCGCCCACGGTCTGCTCCCAGTGTCCGAAAATGCGGTATTGGTGGAGACGGCCTTCGAAACCGCGGGCCTTCAGGAGCTTGTCGAGGGTCTGGGAAAGTCTGTCGAGCTTGCGTGCCATGGTAATGCATCATAGCATACCAAGAGTTCTTTTGACAACAGCGGATGACGAGGATATAATATAAAAATCCGCTATTTAACGAAGTACGGGCCAAGGAGCGCATATGCCGGAATTACGGAAAGACCCCATCACCGGGCGATGGGTCATCATATCGTCGGAGCGGGGCAAACGGCCGAGCGAATTTCACGATCAGCGGAGCAAGAAGCGGGCCGGGTTCTGCCCGTTTTGCGCCGGCAACGAGCGCACCACGCCGAACGAGATCCTTGCCTACCGGGACAACGGCCAGCCCAACGGGCCGGGATGGCGGCTCCGGGTCGTGCCGAACAAATTTCCCGCGCTCCAGATCGAAGGCAGCCTGGGCAAGCAGGGCGAAGGCATCTTCGACAAGATGAACGGCATCGGCGCCCACGAGGTCATCATCGAAAGCCCGGAGCACAATGCAACACTCGCCACGCTCCCCCAGAGGGCCATGGAGGAAGTATTGATGGCGTACCGGGACCGCATGGAGGACCTCAAAAAGGACACCCGGTTCCAGTATACGCTCATCTTCAAGAACGAAGGTCTTACGGCAGGCGCGACGCTGGAACACACGCACTCGCAGCTCATCGCCCTGCCGATCGTGCCGATCCAGGTGCAGGAGGAGATCGACGGGGCCAAACGGCATTACGAGATTAAGGAACGCTGCATTTTCTGCGACATCATCCGGCAGGAGATGCAGACCGCGACGCGGGTCGTGCTCGAAACGCAGCTCTTCATCGCCCTGGCGCCCTATGCCCCGCGCTTCCCCTTCGAAACGTGGATCCTGCCCAAGCAGCACGTCTCCTGCTATTCCTGCTCCACCGGAAACGATTTCAAGGACCTCGCCGGCCTTCTCCAGAATGTGCTGCGCCGCCTCGACCGGGCGCTGTCGAACCCGCCCTACAATTATGTGGTCCACACGTCCCCGTTCCGCGACGAACGAAACGATTATTACCACTGGCACATCGAACTCATGCCCAAGCTCACGAACGTGGCCGGCTTTGAATGGGGCTCGGGATTCTACATCAATCCCACGCCGCCCGAGGACGCCGCGAAGTTCCTGCGGGAAATAAAATTATAAGCAACGGATTTTTTCGCAGAGGACGCGGAGCGCGCAACGGTTTCAAGTCACACCCAGGCAGTGCGGGGAAGCCGGCACGACCGGAAGATTTATTTATTTTCACTCTTCTCACATTCCCCTTCTCGCAGTTCTCGGCGATCGTTGCGCTCTCTGCAATGAAAACTATTTATGAGTTCACCAAATTATGAAAATTTTGTTCGCGACATCTGAGGCTGCCCCTTTTGCCAAAACGGGCGGCCTCGCCGATGTCGCGGGCAGCCTTCCACGCGCCATCGCGTCTCTGGGCCACGAGGTCTCCGTGGTCATGCCGCGCTACCGGCGGGTGGATGTCCGTACGTTCAGGCTCAAACACATCGCAAGCTTCACCGTCCCCCTGGGCACGTGGAAAGAGCGGTGTGACGTGCTCAAGGGCACGATGGACGGGAACGTCGCGGTCTATTTCATCGACAAGGGCGTTTACTACGACCGTCCCGGGCTGTACGGCACTGCGCAGGGCGATTACAGCGATAATGCCGAACGTTTTATTTTCTTTTCGCGCGCAATCCCGGAGCTCTGCAGCGCGCTGAACTTGCGGCCCGATATCATTCACTGCAATGACTGGCAGACCGGGCTCGTTCCGCTCTATCTGAAGGAGCGCTACGGAACAACGGAGACGCTGAAAAAAACCAAAACAGTCTTTACCGTGCACAACCTGGGATACCAGGGCCTGTTCTGGCATTGGGACATGCGCCTTACCGGCCTCGGCTGGGACGTGTTCACGCCCGAGGGCATCGAGTTCTGGGGCAAAATGAACCTGCTCAAGGCAGGCCTCGTTTCGGCGGACGTCATCACCACCGTAAGCAAGACCTACAGCAAGGAGATCCAGACGCCGGAGTACGGCAGCGGTCTTGAGGGCGTCCTCTTGAAGCGGTCCGCGGACCTCTACGGCATCGTAAACGGCATCGACTATGCAACCTACGACCCGGCGCACGATCGCGCCATCGGCCGGAACTATACCGCTTTGCGGCTTGCAGGAAAGGCCGCATGCAAAAAGAAACTCCTTCGGCTCGTTAGCCTGACAGACTCGGGCAATCCGCTGATCGGCATGGTCACGCGGCTCGTCGATCAAAAAGGGCTGGACATCCTGACCGAGGCGCTGCCGGAGCTCATGTCGCTTGGCGCCGGGCTTGTCATACTCGGGACCGGCGACCCCGTCTATCACCGGCTCCTGACCGATGCAGCGGACCGCTACCCGGAACGGATGCGCGTAATGCTGCAGTACGA
>DAIDTZ010000100.1 GCA_027456925.1 Nitrospirota bacterium | reverse complement strand
CGGGAGAGCGAAACCCCGCGGTCAAGGAGCAGCCGGATCGTGCCGTCGACGTCATGGGTCTGGATCTCGCACCACCCCGGCTGCTTCGACAGGCAGAGCGAAAGCCCGTCCAGTTTCCCTTCCACGTCTTCGTCCGGGAACTGCAATACCACGTCGCCGAAGTGTTCCTTTAAAAGCTGCTCCGGCGTGCCCTGGGAGATGATCTTGCCCCGGTCCATGATCGCGATCTCGTCGCAGAGCGCGTAGGCCTCGTCCATGTAGTGGGTTGTCAGGACGATTGTCTTGCCCTTTGACCGGACCAGGGAGATGAGGTCCCAGAAATTTCTGCGCGCCTGCGGGTCGAGGCCGGTCGTGGGTTCATCGAGAAAGAGCACCTCGGGGTCGTTGATGAGCGCCAGGGCCATGAGAAGCCGCTGGCGCTGGCCCCCGGAAAGCTTTCGCGTGTCGCGGTCGAGGAATTCGTCGAGGCTGCAGAGGCGGATGACCTCGAGAATATCCATGGTCCGGGGGTAGAGGTTTTTGAACAGGCGCAGCGTTTCCCGCACGGTCAAGAACTCCTGGAGGGACGTGACCTGGAACTGGATGCCCGCTTCCTTGCGGAACCGCGCGCCGACAGGCGTGCCTTTGTAAAGCGTCTCGCCGGCATCGGGCCTCAGGATGCCTTCGACGATCTCGATGAGCGTTGTTTTGCCCGCGCCGTTGGGGCCAAGGAGGCCGAAGCAGATGCCCTGTTTGATGGACAGATTTACCCCGTCCACGGCGCGTACGCCGGGGTAGGTCTTGATCATGTTTTGTATTTCGATAATGGGGGCCATGTCGTTATCAGTTGAAAAGGTCTGCAAAGACGATTGCTACAGTATCATGGGGCTTGCGCCCTGTCAATCCCGCGCGTGCTATAATTCTACCAGAGAGGAGGGACCTGTCCGTGACCACAAAAATGCCGGTGCTGTTCATCGGCCACGGCTCACCGATGAACATCATCATGGACAACAGCTACACGAGAAGCCTTGTTGAGCTGGGCAAACGCCTTCCCCGGCCAAAGGCAATCCTGGTCGTCTCCGCGCACTGGCTCACAACGGGCACCTCCGTCACCTGCATGGAGCGGCCGCGGACCATCCATGACTTCTGCGGTTTTCCCGGTGAACTATATGCAATGCGATATCCCAGTCCCGGCGCGCCTGCAGAAGCGCGGCTGGTGACGGAAAACGTAAAAGCCGTGAAGGTCACGTGCAACAGCGACTGGGGCCTCGACCATGCATCGTGGGCCGTGCTCAGGCATCTCTATCCCCATGCCGATGTCCCGGTGTTCGAAATGAGCCTCGCCTACACGTTCAATGAATGGCACCCGAAGCCCCTCCGGTATCATTACGATCTTGCGGTGGAGCTTGCGGACCTGCGCGAGCGGGGTGTTCTGATCATCGGCAGCGGCAACATCGTCCACAATCTCGCCCAGATCGACTTTGAGAACATCGACGCGGACGTTTTCGACTGGGCAAAGGAGTTCGACGACCAGGTGCGGTCCAACCTGCTTGGCGGCAATCATGAAGATCTTATCAACTATCACTATATGGGCGACACCGCGTCGCTTGCCGTACCCACCCTGGACCACTATCTCCCGATGATCTACGCGATCGCACTGCAGGAAAAGAACGAACCCCTGACGTTTTTTCATGAGGGGTTCCAGTACGGCTCAATCTCAATGCGGTGCTTCAGGATCGGATAGAAAAT
>DAIDTZ010000099.1 GCA_027456925.1 Nitrospirota bacterium | reverse complement strand
GTGCCGGGCGAATCATGCTTTTCCGCGCATGTTTCTTTCAGTAGTTTTCTTGCGGCTTCGGTCATCGTGGGACAATCGTCGGCTGAGGCCTGATGCGTGGCGAGCTTTGCGGCAAAGCCCATGCAGCTCGATGTGCCGCATGCCCCGCAGTTGGTTTTGGGCAGCAGTTTGTAGATCTCAACAGCAGTTTTCATATTGACCAAATTAACGCTTTTGGGAACAGGTGTCAAACAGAACGTTTTTAGAAATCAGCCGGCCGGAACTTGACGGCCCGATTGACAAAGCTTGCGTCATCCGGTTACAATAAAACAATAAGAAAAAACGAGGACGAGGAGTTGCATTATGGAATGGACGGAGAAATTGGCAACAGGCATCAAGACGATCGACAGCCAGCACAAGGAGCTGTTCAAGAGGATCAATAATCTCGTTCTCGCCATAAAACAGCAGCGCTGCAAATCGGAGATCGACAGCACCTTGAAGTTTCTCGACGATTACGCGCGGGTCCATTTCTCCGAGGAGGAGAAGCACATGCGCGAGACGAACTATGCCGGACTTTCTGAGCAGCAGGAAGACCATAAGCGCTACCTTGCCGCCCTGGCCGAGCTCAAGGATGAGGCGTCTCGCCCGCGCATCCAGGGCAGCTCCTACGATCTGTCCGCAACAACGAACCAGGTGGTGGTGGACTGGATCGTGGGCCACATCATGAAGCTCGACATGAACTTCGGAGAACATCTCCGGAAACAGGGGAAAGAGTATTAAGGCAATGTGGAATTCGGAATTAAGAAGATAAGAAGCTGGATGCCGGTTTTGATCTAACAGGCTGTTGAAAAAACGCCGGCTACGTCATTGCGAGGAGCGTTCTTCGCGACGCGGCAATCTCGAACTTATTGATTTATTTAACCGCGAGATTGCTTCGCTTCGCTCGCAAAGACGGCTAAAAGAGTTTTTCAACAACTTGCTAAATGCATTCTCGTTCCTGATCTTTGACCATTCCGAATCCCGTATTCGTCATTTCGCATTCAGATCGTCGAACACTTTCCTGTATTTGGCTGCCCTCATACCCTTCGTCCTAAATATTCTGTCGATATCCCCCCTCCGTAACTTCCCTCTTGACAGGTGAACAAATGTTCACTATACTGAATCCATGCCTGTCGAAATCGATGAACCCATAACCGTAGGAGTCGTTTTTTCCCGGAGCACGGTAAAGCCGGTCTGGTTTCACAGGCTCGGCCGGCAGATCCGGATCCAAGAGGTCGCTTATACGTGGAAAACCCGGGAGGGAAGCGCCGGAATCCTGCATTTTTCCGTGTCCGACGGCCAGGGGCTGTATGAGCTCTGCTATAACACTACGACCTTGTCATGGAGACTCGCTGCCTGTGCGTAGTATTTTGCATATCGATATGAACGCTTTCTTCGCCTCCGTTGAGCAGCGGGCGAACCCGGCTCTCCGCGGAAGGGCCATGGCGGTCATCGGGTCCGAGAATCGAGGCGTGATTCTGTCTCCCTCCTACGAGGCGCGGGCATTTGGCGTCAAAACGGGGATGAGGTACGGGGAAGCGCGGCTGGCCTGTCCGGACATTGTCTTCGTGCCTGCAGATTCGGCGAAATACTCCCATGCCTGCGAACAACTCATAGAAATATGGCGGTCCTTCACGCCGCTGGTAGAACTGTTTTCCATCGATGAGGCTTTTCTCGACGTTACGGGGTGCGGCGCACTGTTCGGCGATCCCGTGCAGATTGCGCTTGAGATCAAGGAACGGACGTGGGAGGAGATGAAGCTTACCTGCTCAATCGGCATCGGGCCAAACAAGCTTCTGGCCAAGCTGGGGAGCGACATGCAAAAACCCGATGGTCTCGTGCTCATTGCGCCCGACGGCATCGCCGTGGTACTCGAAGACCTGCCGGCCAAAGAGATCTGCGGCATCGGGCCGAGCCTGACGCAGCACCTCGCGTCGCTCGGCATCCGCACCTGCGGCGAACTGGGCCGCGCGCCGCTCCGGCTGCTCTGCTCCCGGTTCGGCATCATCGGCGAGCGGCTTCGCAACATGGGTCTGGGCATTGACGATGACCCCGTAGCGCCCCTGGCCGCGCAGCAGGAAGAGGAAAGCAAGTCCATGGGCCACAGCATGACGCTCGACGAAGACTGCTCCGATATGCCGCTGATCGAGCGGCATATTCTGCAGCTTTCGGAAAAAGTCGGGCGCCGGCTCAGGCGCGGTCTGTACAGCGGCAGGACGATCACGCTCACCCTCCGGTATGCCGACTTTCAGACCTTCACCCGGCAGCGTCGCCTGCGCCACGCGGTGAATCACGGCCTGGACATCTACGCCACAGCGGCAAGCATCCTGCACGAACTTCGTCTCGAGCAGCCGGTCCGGCTTGTAGGGGTCAGCGTTTCGGGTTTGGAACGGGACGTGGAACAAGTGCCGCTGTTCGTTGAGGAACGAAAACGCAAATTCCTTGCCGAGGCAATGGACGAGATCAACGATCGCCACGGCGCTTTTACCGTGACCTGGGGCACGCTCGCTGAGCGGCATAGCCATGAACGGATCATTTCTCCGGCCTGGAGGCCGGAGGGGGACCGGCAGTATTAAATTTGGAATTAAGAATTTAGAATAAGGAGATGCGGAATGATAGGAATAAAAACTCAATATCAGAAGGCATATGAAGCGCGAAGGGAGAATGTCTTACTCTACCGTCTATTTTTCAAGACCATCTCTGCACCTTTTGCCTTGTACCGGCGTTTACGAGTGTATCAGCGCGAGAGCTGGCGTGATCTTTTCGGCAAAATATTTTTGGAATTCTTTCCGAAGTCATAAGGAGGGTCATGAAAAGCCACATCACCGATCGTCAGCGGGAAATCTTCGAATTCATCCGCACCACCATCGATCATCGCGGCATCCCCCCCTCCATGCGG
>DAIDTZ010000098.1 GCA_027456925.1 Nitrospirota bacterium | reverse complement strand
CGCCGGAGCCGGAGCGCCCGCCTGTTGTCTTCGGCCGGGCCTCATTTACCGTGAGCGTCCGGTCCATGAGAGACGTGCCGTTCAGGGTTTGGATCGCCTTTTCCGCGTCCTCGTCCGCTGCCATCTCCACAAAACCGAACCCTTTGGACCTGCCGGTCTCCTGATCGACGATCAGCGTGACGGACAGTACCTCTCCGATCTTGGAGAATGCCTCGCGCAAATCCTCATCGTGAGTGTTGTACGACAGATTCCCGACATACAATTTCTTCGCCATGTTGCCTCCTGTGTGCTTCAAATTCGCGCCGCCAACCGTCCTCTAAGCGCGTTCATATCCCTTCCGCACGGTCCGCCGCGTTCCCGACTAAAAAATGGGACGGGTACCTGCGTGTGCCGGCCAAGCCGCATCGTTCGCCACCCATGCATGCTGTCGCTTTTTGAGGTGTGAAAAGGTGAGAGCAGGAGGAGTCAGTGATCGATGACGGGGCGCGGACAACGTTCGTTCATCAAAAACGGGTGCGCCCTGCCCCGGTGACGGTATCGATATCTCAGTTCATTACATTATACGCGCTTTAGCGCCAGTTGCAAGCGCTTTCCGGCAAAAAGAGATGATAATGCTTTTTTTCAGCTACTGCTCAGGTGATTTCGTTTCAAAAGGAAAAGAATACTTGCCGCAAAAGGACGCATGAGACGCAATGAATATTCGTAATGTTTTTCGTGACTTGCGCATCTTTACCGCTGAAAAGAATTTTGCTCCGCCTGTCCGGGCCAGGCTTAAAGCATCTCAAGCGCTTTCTTGAGCGCCTCCGCCTTCTGAAGCGTTTCGAAATACTCCCGGGCAGGATCGGAGTCGGCCACGATACCGGCCCCGACCTGGATGTGCGCCTGCCCGTCCTTTACGACAAAGGTCCTGATGACGATGTTGAGGTCCATGTCTCCGGCGTTCGAAATGTAGCCGATGGACCCGGTATAGGGCCCGCGCGCCACCGGTTCGAGCTCATCGATGATTTCCATGCACCGCACTTTGGGAACGCCGGTGATCGTGCCTCCCGGAAACACGGCGCGCACGAGGTCGAAGGCGTCCTTCCCGGCCGTCAGCGTGCCGCGCACGTTCGAGACGATATGGATCACGTGGGAGTAATCCTCGACGACCATCATCTCGTCAACGATGACCGTGCCGTAGTCGCACACTTTTCCGAGATCGTTCCGCTCGAGGTCCAGGAGCATGATGTGCTCGGCCCGCTCCTTTTCGTTGGTCAGGAGTTCAACGGAAAGTTCCCGCGTCTCCACGTGGCCGGTCCCCCGCCTTCGCGTGCCCGCGATGGGCCTTGTATCGACTTCCCTCTCGTGAAGACGGATCAGTCGTTCGGGAGAAGAGCTTATCAGTTGCAGATCGCCGAAATCAAGATACGCGGCAAAGGGGGACGGGTTGACCCGGCGCAGGATTTCATACAAGCGGAGCGTGTCCGCGCCTCCAATCGGCGCTGAAAGCCGCTGGGACAGGTTCGTTTGATAAATGTCTCCCGCCGCAATATACTCTTTGCAGCGTTTGACCATGGACTCGAACTCCGCTTGGGTCCGGTTGGAAATGAGCGGGCCGCTCTTGGCGCCTTTTTTTTGATCGAACGCCGTCGCATCGGCTCCCGCGGCTTCGTGCATCTTATCCGCTATATGCGCAATTCGTTCGACCGCAGCGTCATAAAGCCCGTCCCACTGTCCCGGTTCGGGCCGCCGAAAACCCAGTTCCTGCTCCCGGGCGCCGGGGTTCACGATCACCCAGGTTTTATCCAAAACGTGATCAAACGCCACGACCAGATCGACGAATACGAAATAGGCTTCGGGAATATCCAGGTCCGCTGCGGCATGGCGCGGAAGCTCCTCGAACTGGTGCACAAAGTCGTAGGAAAAAAAGCCGACTGCTCCCCCGGTAAAGGGCGGAAGGCCGGGAACGCGTCCGGTCCGGTAGTTGTTCAGCAGTTCCCGCAGCTTCAGGAGCGGCTTTCGCTTCGTGGCGGCCCGTCTGCCGTATTTCCCGGCCGGCGTCGCCGGCAGAATGAGCTCGACCGTATCGCCTTTCGACCTGAAGATCAAATAGGGGTCCGCGGTGACAAAAGAGTACCTGCCGATTTTTTCGTGTATTCGCGCGCTTTCGAGCAGCACGGGGTAGCCCAGGCCCCGTAATCCCCCAAGTGCGGCGAGCGGGGTCAACCCCGGTGCTCCGATTTCCCGGGAAAGAGGCATTATTGTTCCCGACCCGAGATGGTGGAAAAATTCTTTTTTTGTGGGACTGATTTTATCCATGGGTAAGTGGTGAAATTGTAAAGATAATTTTCCGGGCGGTCAAGACAATTATTCAAGCTTCGCGTTCGGAAATATGCTATAGTTAAATTAGAAGAAGGGCAAAGCAAGGATCTTTGAAAAAATAAAAGAAAGTTTCGTAAGGCGTTGCCGAACCACCACCGATAGGTGTCCAGATGATAACCCGTCTTAAAGGGGATCAGGCATCGCACGGGATGGAAGCCGAAACCGGCAGGAAGCCGCAAGTTGAGCGGTAAAACTTCCGGTTGTTTCACAGGCAACCAGACGGGCGAAAGAGCCGAAACCCCTAAGTCACGGGGCTACGCGGGAAGAGGCCAAGGGGCCATATATACACGACGCTTCACAGGGTCTGCAAAGCAGAGCCGCAGAAGCAGGATGTACTTCCCCCGGTAACCGTGGCCCAGCGGAATATCAAACCGGTTCGCAGGCAGCGCCTTTTTTTGTTTCTTTTTGTTGATGATCATCCCTCTCCATCTCTCCCCCCTCATCTTCCTCTCGACAAAATCCAATAAATATTTTAAACTGTGGCTCTGTCAAGGAGTAACATTATGAACCATACCATGGACGTGAAAATTTATTACGAGGACACCGACTGCGGCGGAGTCGTTTATTACGCCAACTACCTTCGCTATATGGAGCGGGCGCGCACCGAATATCTGGCGTCAAAGGGGTACGAGGTCAAGAAACTCATGGACGAAGGCACCATCTTCATGGTGCTTCGCGCAGAGGTGGATTATCGTTCCCCTGCCCGGTACGGGGACACGATCGAGATCGAGACGTGGGTCAGGGACATTACGCGCGCCACGATGGTATTCGAGCATGTCATGCGCGAGAAAACCTCGCAGCGCGTCTTCGTGGAATGCCGGGCCAAGGTCGTCTATGTCGACGTGAACGGGAAGCCCAAGCGCCTTCCCGCGGAGTACGTGGAAAACGTAAAATGATCGGCGTCACCCGCGACAGCATTTCCCTCCAGGGCGCCGGTGTCGTAACGGTCTTGCAGCCCCGAAAAGGGGTCCGCTTTACGCAGGACAGCCTGATTCTTGCGGATTTCTGCCGCCTGAAGCCAGGGGACCGGATCCTCGAACTGGGGGCGGGCACCGGCGTCATCTCTCTTCTTCTCGCCAAAAAATTCCCGTCCGCGCGGCTTGTTGCCGATGAATTCGAAGCACAGGCCTATGACCTTCTGTGCCGGAACATTGAAGAGAACGGGCTCAGTGACCGCATCGTTCCTACTGACCGGGACATCAAATATCTGGGCCGATCAATCGCGCCGAAGGCCTTTGACGTCATCGTGGCCAACCCGCCTTATACGGCGCAAGGAACCGGCAGAACAAGCCCTTCCCCGGAACGACAGGCTGCGCGGCACGAGCAGACCGCTCTTCTTTCCGCCTGGCTCAATCGTCAGGATTTGTTAAAGAACAAAGGCAGATAC
>DAIDTZ010000097.1 GCA_027456925.1 Nitrospirota bacterium | reverse complement strand
GAAAAGGATTGTCCCGGCGCTCGTCGCCGATCGTTGAGGCCGGACCGTGACCGGAAAATACCTTTGTATCGTCGGGAAGCGTCATGAGGTTCGTCTTGATGGACCGAAGAAGCGTCGTGAGGTCGCCGCCCGGGAAGTCCGTCCTGCCGATGGACCCTGCAAAAAGCGCATCGCCGGTAAAGACCATGCCTTGTTCCAGCAAGCTGATGCCGCCGGGCGTGTGGCCGGGCGTGTGCAGCACTTTGAGGGACACCTCTCCTGCGGTTATTAGGTCCCCTTGCTTTACATACCGGTCAGCAGGCGGTGAGGAAACCGGAGGCATGCCGAAGGAGCGGGACTGGTGCGAAACCTTGGCGAGGGCCGCAGCATCAGCTTCATGGAGCAGCAGCTCGGCACCGGTGGCATCCTTAATCGCCTTGTTGGCTCCCACGTGATCGAAGTGTGCGTGGGTGTTGAGGATATACTTGATCTTCAAACCCTTTTCGTTGATGACCTTCAGGATATCTCCTGCGTCGTCGCCGGGATCAATCACCACGGCTTCTTTCGTTTTTTCATCCGCAAGAATGAAACAGTTCACTTGCAGGGGGCCTACGACGAGTCGTATCAGCAGCATAATCTAGATTGTCCTTAGATGTTTAAAAATAGTCAATCGAGCTACAGCCCGTGAGACGTACACAAAAACTAACGAATACTCTTCTTCAGCGGGATCTTCGGACGCCCCTGGCAGCCTTTTCCCTGCCCTTCCAGCGCCAGGAGCTTCTTCTTCATCCCGATTCCGCCGGAAAACCCGCCCAGCGCACCTGCTGAGCCGATCACCCGGTGTCAGGGGACGATGATGGGGACGGGATTGGCGCCCATGGCCTGGCCGACCGCACGAGCCGCCTGCGGTCTCTTGATTTGTTTCGCGATCCATCCGTAGGACCGCGTCTCTCCCCAGGGGATTTGCGCCGCAGTTACCCAGACCGCCTGCTGGAAGGGAGTGTAATCGCGCAGATCAACCCACAGGTCCACGGAAACGTGTTCGCCGGAAAAATATTTTTGGAGCAGTTTGGCCACTTTATTCAGAACAACCGCCGATTGCCCTTTTTCCGGCCCCCGAACGCCGGACTCCGAACTGTTCAATTCCCGCTCAACGGCCTTTCTCTCTTTCTTCGGCAGGACTAGTCTGCTTACGCCCTGTCCCGATACCGCGACCCCGACCCATCCGAAATGCGTCTTAAATATCCTTTTCTGCACTTCACGCTCCATGACGCCTCCTTACAATCATACCACGGATAAACTCAAGCTCTTCGCTCTTCAACACCCACATGGCGGCAATATAGAAGAGAACGCTTATTGCCAGTCCCCCGCACAGGAGCTCCGCTTTGAACAGCGTTCTCCCTGCCGCATCCCACACCGGGTTTCTGCTGATCCACCAGCCGATCAAGCCCATGGCGATCGAAGTGGGGATGATCTTAAAAAGCGATCGACGGATCCTCCCCCCTTCCATGCGGCCGATTTTTTTCCGGAGCTGGATCGTCAGCAGACTGATGTTCACCATGGACGCGAGCGACGCGGCAAGGGCCAGACCGCCGTGAGCGAGGGGCGTCCAGAAGACGAATATGGCGCTCAGCAGGATGTTCGTAACGAGCGCAATGATCGCAATCTTGACCGGCGTGCGCGTGTCCTGGAGCGAATAGAACGCCTGCACCACGATCCGCACCCCCGCAAAGGACCAGAGCCCCACGGCATAGAACAGGACCGCCGATGCGACACCGGCAGTTGAAGCCTGATCGAATCTTCCATGCTGGAGCAGGAGGGTCACGATCGGGATGCGAAGCGCGATCAAGCCTGCCATGGCGGGAAACATGATGAAGAAGACCAGGCGCAGCCCGAAGGAGAGCGTCTCGCGGAACTCGGCCATCTCCTTCCGCGCTGCCTGGGCCGACATGGACGGGAGCACCGCAGTTGCGACGGCGATCCCGAAGATGCCCAGGGGGAAATGAACGAACCGCATGCCGTAAAACAGGTAGGTGATGCTCCCGGTGGGAAGAAAGGACGCGAAGATGGTCCCCATAAAGATGTTCAGCTGGTTCACCGACGAACTGAGAAACACCGGCAGCGCCAGCAGGCCGATCTTTTTTACGCCCGGGTGGCTCGGCGTGAACTCCGGCCGCATCCGCATCCCCTGCTTTCGAAGCCCCGGCACCTGGATCAGGAATTGGCACATCCCCCACAGCACCACGCCCACGGCGACGCCCATGACAGGCTGCGACAGGAACCGCATGCCGAGCGCCACGGCGCTGATGATCATCACGTTCAGCATGACCGGCGAGAGCGCAGGCATGAGAAACGACCGGAGGGAGTTGAGGATCCCCATGGCAAGGGCGGCCAGACCGATAAACAGCAGGTAGGGGAACATGATCCGCGTGAGCGTGACCCCGAGGAGGTATTTCTCTTCGTTCCCGGCCTTGTGCATCCAGCCCCAGGCGATCACCTTGACCACAAAAGGGGCGAACAGGATGCCGAGACCCGTCAGGATGACGAGGATCACGAGCAGCCGGGCGAAGACCGCGTTCGCGAGATGGACGGCGCTCTCTTTCGATTCCTTGGTGAGCGTTTCGGTAAAGACCGGGATGAACGCCGCGGACATGGAGCCTTCGGCAAGCAGTTCGCGCAGGAGGTTCGGGATCCGGTAGGCCACATAGAAGGCATCGGCGGCCAGGCCGGTACCAAAGGCCCAGGACATGACCATGTCCCGGATATACCCCAGCACCCGGGAGACCAGCGTTGCCCCCCCGACGATGCCTGCTGCCTTGGCGACCTTAACTTGTTCGGACATCCTGATTTACCTCACAAAAACGGGAAATAAGGGCACACTGTATCAGAAAACAGCCGGTAATAAAAGGTTTTTTTTCTTGACACCCGGAGGCTCTTTGTGTTAAAAGAGTAAGCTGTTTTTAACCCAAGGAGGCACGAAGTGGCAATCCACAAATCAGTGATCAAAAGGCAGAGGCAGGCCGACAAGCAGCAGCTGGTCAATAAATCCGTAAGGTCCGCGCTCAAGACCGTTGCAAAGAAGGTCGAGCAGGCTGCGGCGGAGAAAAAGGCTGACGCGGCAAAGGAAGCCCTCGTTAAGGCCATGAAGGCCTATGACAAGGCTGCGTCCCAGGGTATCCTGCACAGGAGCACTGCTTCACGAAAGATCTCGCGCCTGTCAGCGACGGTCAGCAAGATCGGCGCAGCGTAAAAACGTCTAGTGTGCATTGAGCATAGCGCATAGGGCAAAGGATTTCACTCTCTGCTCTATGCCCCTATGCTCTCTGCTCCCCCCCGCAGAGCCTCAGAATCATCCGCTCCAGCACCAGCCGTCCATGCAAACCGCTCGATTTCAGCGCCCGGTCCGTTGCCAGCATCACCGAAAATGCCTCGCGCAGCTCCTCCAGGGAATAGCGCCGCATCTGCTCCTTGAACAAGCCGGCCTGGTGAAAGATCACCCTCAGTTTTTTCATAATATCATCAGACCCGATTCCCGCCGTTTCCATGGATTTTGCCTGCAGCAGCCGCCGGAAGTTCCATGCTATGGAGCCGAGCAGCCCCACGGGCGCCTCCCCCTCCTGCAGCAGCCGTGAAAGGATCAGGAGCGCTTTCTCCCGGTTCTTCTGGCCCAGCGCCGCTGCAAGGTCGAAAGAGCTGTATTCCCGGAAGTCCCCCACCACGGTCTTCACGTCATCCAAGGTGAT
>DAIDTZ010000096.1 GCA_027456925.1 Nitrospirota bacterium | reverse complement strand
GTTTTCTGAACGTCTGCATCGTGCGCCTGCCCAGCGGCCGCTCCATTGCAACGCCTCCCTCGCACTGCCCCCGGTGCAAGAGCCCGATCAGATTTTACGACAATGTTCCGGTCATCAGTTTCCTTCTCCTCCGGGGGAAATGCAGGAGCTGCGGGGAGCCGATATCGTGGCGCTATCCCATCGTCGAGTTGATGAACGGGTTGTTCTATCTCTGGATCGTTTACGAGGTCGGGCTCGGCGGGGAAGCGTTCCTCCTTATGGCATTCTGCTCGTCGCTCATCGTCATCACCTTTATCGATTTCGACCACCAGATCATCCCCGACGTCATCACCCTGCCGGGCATGGTCATCGGGCTTTCCCTCGCGCCGTTTTTCCTGTCCCCCCTCGCGGACCCGCTGCCGTTCCATCTTAACGGCCTCCTGCCGCACGCAGGGCCTTATCTCACGGCTTTCATCAACTCGCTCATCGGCATCATCCTCGGCGGCGGTCCGCTGCTGGCAATCGGCTGGCTCTGGGAAAAATTGCGGCATGTCGAGGCCATGGGCGGCGGCGGCATCAAGCTCATGGGCATGGTCGGCAGTTTCCTCGGATGGAAGGGGGCGCTCCTCACGATCATGCTGGGCGCGGTTACCGGGTCCGTCGTCGGCATCCTGTTGATCGCGCTCAAACGGCATAAAATGGAAAAGGTGATCCCCTTCGGGCCGTTCCTGGTGCTCGGCGCCGTTGCGAGCGCGTTCTACGGCCCGGATATCATATCGTGGTATCTCGGCCTGATCCGTCTATGACCAGCCAGACGCTGCGCATACTGTTCCCCGCAACGCTGATTCTCGTTTTTGCGGCATACGTGCTCTGGAGCGCCGTCCGGCGTTATCGGCGGGAACTGGGGATGGCGACCAAGGAGCGCGAGAAGACCACCGACACCACCTTCATCATCAATGCCTTTCAGAACGTTACGAAGCAGCTCAAGGAAAAGGAAAAAGAGCTTGAACGGCTCAAGGCCCTCGCCGAGCAGCGGGCGGAGAACGTTGAAAGCTACAACGAGAACATCCTCCAGTGCGTGACGAGCGGGGTGATGACCTTTGACGTCCAATGCCAATTGATGACGATCAACCGCGCCGCCGAGGAGACGCTCTGCATGAATCGCGATCAGGCGCTCGGCAGGAGCTGCGAAGACCTGTTTGCCCTCGGCGACATCACGAGGGTGGTCCATGAGACGCTCGAACGAAAAATCCCTTCGGCCCGCATGGAAGCGATGCTTGACCTCGACGGCAACCAGCTCTGGCTCGGCTACAACACCGCGGTCCTCACCGACAGGCATGATGCGGCAATCGGCGTGATCCTTTCCTTCACGGACCTCACGGAAGTGAAACGGCTGCAGGAACAGGTGGAACTCAGGGAGCGGTTGACCGCGCTCGGAGAAATGTCCGCCGGCATCGCCCATGAACTGCGGAACCCCATGGCGGTGATCTCGGGCTATCTCAACCTGCTTTCCAGGAGGACCGACGCGGCAGGACAGGACGTGATCCGAAAAACAACCGATGAGATCAGCGGGATGAACCGGATCATCGGCGATCTCCTGACCTTTGCGCGGCCCGCCTCGCTGAATCTGGTAAAAATCAATATCCGGGAACTGCTGGAAGCGTGTCTCGAAACCGTGCTCAGGGCGAAAGACCCCGGGCGCCGGGTGACGGCCGTTCTGAAACTTGATGACATTTCAATGTCGCTTGATGAAGTGCTCATGCGCCAGGCCTTCGGCAACTTGATCCAGAACGCGGTCGAGGCAATGCCCGACGGCGGGGCCCTGACGATCGAAAGCAGAAGGGCGAAGGACCTGAAAATACTCATTCGCGACACCGGTTCCGGGATCCCGGCCGAGGAGATGAAAAAAATATTTCTTCCTTTTTTCACGACCAAGGACACGGGCGTGGGTATGGGGCTCGCGCTCGCGCACAAGATCATTACGTCCCACGGCGGCCGGATCGAGGTCGACAGCAGTAAAGATCAAGGGACCACATTCACGGTCCTGCTTCCGGTGAGGTAGCTTCATTATGGTTGATACGATACTCGTTATCGAAGACAAAGAGAGCATGATCGACATGCTGAAGCAAACGCTTGAGGCCGAAGGCTATCAGGTGGTCCCCGCCAGGGACGGCAGCGAGGGAATCAAAAAACTTGCCGATGAACGAATCGGGCTGGTGCTGACGGACCTCAAACTGCCGAAGAAGGACGGTTTCGAGGTGCTGAAAGCCGCAAAGCAGGAAAACCCGCTGCTTCCGGTCATCGTCATGACCGCCTTCGGCACGATCGAAACGGCTGTCAAAGCGGTCAAAGAAGGGGCCTACGATTTTCTTACCAAGCCCTTTGACACCGGCCATTTGCTCGTGCTCATCAAACGGGCCCTCGACGCAACGCGTCTTGCCGCGGAGAACGTCCTGCTTCGGGAGGAGTTCGCGGAAAAACTCGGCATGCCCAAGATCATCGGCAAGAGCGTCCAGATGCAGGAGATCACGTCGAAGATCCAGAAGGTCGCGCCCACGAACGCGACGGCGCTGATCCACGGCGAAAGCGGGACGGGCAAGGAGCTCTTCGCGCGCGCGATCCATTATCTGAGCAATCGCAAGG
>DAIDTZ010000095.1 GCA_027456925.1 Nitrospirota bacterium | reverse complement strand
GGAACCTCGACTCGACCTATTCCTCATCCCACGGACTGTCGCGGCACTTGTGCGGATTAGATTTTACTCCCGGCGATGAAAAGTGCAATGAGATGCGTACGAACAACTGCAGCGCGAGAAAAAGATAAAATTTTTATGCAGTGAAAGGGAAGTATTCTCCATTCTCCTGCAAGCTTTTTAGTTGGGATTTTACGTGAGAGGAATCATTATTTATGGCAAAAACCTACAAAATTGCATTGATCCCCGGTGACGGGACCGGGCCCGAGGTTGTTAAAGAAGCGGTAAAAGTCGTCAATGCCGCCGCGGGAAAGGGCGGGTTCAAACTTGCGTTCACCGAGTTCGACTTCGGTGCTGCGCGCTACTTAAAGACCGGAGAGATCCTCCCGGACAGTGCAATCGGCGAATTCAAAAAATTCGATTCCATGTTCCTGGGCGCAATCGGTCATCCCGACGTAAAGCCCGGGATCCTTGAAGCCGGGATTTTGCTCAAGATCCGCTTTGCCCTGGACCAGTACATCAATCTCCGGCCGGTGAAGCTCTATCCCAACGTGGAGACCCCGCTCAAGGACAAGGGCCCCGAACATATCGACTTTGTGGTCATTCGCGAGAACACGGGCGGCATCTACACCGGTCACGGCGGGGCGACCCGCGTGGGCACGACCGAGGAGATTGCCACGCAGCTTATGGTCTATGACCGCCGTACGGTAGACCGCTGTCTCAAGTATGCATTTGAGCTGAAGAAAAAACGTAATGCGGCCAACCCGAAATACGCTGCAAAGCCGATCACGCTCATCCACAAGCGGAACGTGCTTACTTATTGCGGCGACCTGTGGTACCGCGCATTTGAAGAAATGGGATCGAAAGAGTATCCGGAGCTCAAACGCGACTATAATCACATCGATGCGGCGAACATGTGGTTTGTGAAAAACCCTGAATGGTTCGACGTGGCGGTTACGGAAAACCTGTTCGGCGACATCATAACCGACTTGGGCGCCATGATCCAGGGCGGCCTCGGCGTCGCTTCCGGCGGGAACATCAACCCTGCGGGCGTTTCGATGTTCGAGCCCATGGGCGGCAGCGCTCCGAAGTATGCAGGCCAGAACGTTATCAACCCCATGGCGGCGATAGGCGCGGCCATGATGATGCTCGACTCGCTCGGGGAAACAAAATCCGCCCAGGCCGTCGAGAACGCCATGATTGCGACCATGAAGAAGATGAAGAGCCAGGCTGCGGGGAAGATGGGCATGTCCACGACTGAAGTGGGGGACATGGTGGCAGGACTGGTTTAAAAACAGTTCAAAGTTCGGACTTCATGGTTCAGAGTTCTAAGAATGACAACAGCAGGAGTAAGACAATGATGCGAGTGGGGTTCATAGGCTGGCGCGGGATGGTGGGCTCGGTGCTCATGGGCCGCATGAACGAGGAAAAGGACTTTGATCTTGTCGATCCGGTGTTTTACACCACTTCGAATGTGGGCGGCAAGGGGCCGAGCATCGGCAAGAATGTCCCGGCGCTCAAGGACGCGAAGAACATCAATGAGCTGAAAGCAATGGAGGCCATTATCTCCTGCCAGGGAGGAGACTACACTTCCGAGATCTATCCCAAGCTGCGCGAAGCCGGGTGGAAGGGGTATTGGATCGATGCGGCGTCTACGCTTCGCATGACAAACGACTCGATCATTATCCTCGATCCGGTCAACCTGAATGTCATTAAGAACGGCATGGCAAGGGGGATTAAGAATTACATCGGCGGAAACTGCACGGTGTCCCTGATGCTCATGGCTTTGGGCGGGCTCTACGAGCGCGGTCTGGTTGAATGGATGAGCGCCATGACCTACCAGGCTGCCTCGGGCGCGGGGGCTAACAATATGCGCGAGCTTCTAAAGCAGATGGGCTCTATTCATGGCCAGGTAAAAAGCAAACTGGACGATCCCTCCGGCGCGATCCTTGACATCGACCGGATGGTGGCCGATCACATTCGCTCCGATTCCTATCCCAAGGAGTTCTTCGGCGTACCGCTCGCGGGCTCTGTCATTCCCTGGATCGACAAGCAGCTCGAGAACGGTCAGAGCAAGGAAGAATGGAAAGGCCAGGCAGAGACGAACAAGATCCTGGGTCGTGAGTCGAACCCGGTCCCGATCGACGGCACCTGCGTGCGCGTCGGAGCCATGCGCTGCCACAGTCAGGCGCTTACGATCAAGATGACGAAAGACGTGCCCTTGAACGAGATCACGGACATGATTGCCAAGCACAACAAGTGGGTGAAGGTGGTTCCGAACCAGCGCGAAATCACGATGAGAGAACTCACCCCGGCAGCGATCACCGGAACGCTGACCGTGCCCGTGGGACGACTCCGCAAGATGAACATGGGGCCTGCCTTCCTGAATGCCTTCACCTGCGGCGATCAGCTCCTGTGGGGAGCGGCGGAACCGCTTCGCAGAATGCTCAGGATTGTTGTGGAAAATTAATAAAAATGCTCAAGAGAAAAAGTAAATACACCGTTGCTGTG
>DAIDTZ010000094.1 GCA_027456925.1 Nitrospirota bacterium | reverse complement strand
GTCGTGACTGAGCAATCATTTTTCTTTCCGATAAGAAATTGCACATGGGCCAGGCAGGGGGCATATGCCGGGAATCTCGAAACCATCAATCGGACTGGCACTCTCGGGAGGGGCGGCGCGCGGCATCGCCCATATAGCGGTGCTGGAGACCCTGGAACAGGAAGGCGTCCCCATCCATGCAATAGCCGGAACCAGCGCCGGCAGCATCATCGGCGCCCTCTACTGCGCGGGCATGCCTCCTTCTGAGATCAAGCGCATACTGCTGAATGCAAAATGGAAGGATGTCCTGAAATTCACGGTGCCGAGAAAAGGCCTGATTTCCAGCGAAGGCATCTACCGTTTCATGGAAAACATCCTGCCGGTCAAAAAGTTTTCCTCACTGCTCTTTCCTTTTGCAGCCGTGGCAACCGATCTGCGTACCGGTGAAAAAGTGACCATTACTACCGGTTCCGTTGCCCGTGCCGTTCAAGCCAGCTGCAGCCTGCCTGTCATTTTCACCCCCACGGAGATTAACAGAAAGGCGCTTGTCGATGGAGGGGTTTCAAGCCAGATACCCGTCAGGTCTGTGCGGGAGGAATTGGGCGCCAGAAACGTGATCGCGGTAAACGTCAACTACAAGGCGCTGGAAATGGACCAGTTCGACAACATCGTCAAAATCGCAGCGCATCTGTCTGCGCTCTGGGCTTCGCGAAATGCGCGGGAAGAGGAAAAGCTCGCTGATGTGCGCATTGAGGTAAATGCCAGGGGCATTCCGCTCTACGACCTGTCAAAATCGAAAGAACTCCTCCAACGGGGCAGAAAGGCGACTGAAGAGAAGCTGTCGGGAATAAAGGAGCTGTTTTAAACCACTTTTGCGAGCGGGCACCTCTCTCCAATCGCCCCCCTCACTTAATGCTTAAACACCCGCTGACCGGTGAAAACCATGGTCACCTGGGGATTTGCTTCATTGCATGCAGTGATGGATTCGAAATCCCGGTCCGAGCCGCCGGGCTGCACGATCGCCGATACGCCCTCCTTGATGCCGACGTCGACACCGTCCCTGAAGGGAAAGAACGCATCGGAAATCATCGTGGACCCGATGAGGCCGCCCTTATCCTTCCTCGTCTGCTCATCGATCTCCTTAAGTGCGCCTTTGTCACGTTTCCCCTGGCCGGCTTCCAATTCGAAGGTCTTATACGGTATCCCGAATTTTTTGAAGCAGAGGGCGTCAGCATACTTTGTGTAAGCCTTAAAAATCGCAATCTCGGCGACGCCGACGCGGTCCTGTTCGCCGGTTCCGATCCCGACCGTCACGCCGTCCTTCACATAAATGACCGAATTCGAGGTAATTCCCTGTTCCACGTTCCAGCCGAAGAGCATGTCATCGTACTCACGGTCCGCTGGTTTTCGCCCGATCTTGTATTCCTTCCCCTTGTAAACCGTTTTTGCCTCCTGGAAATCCTCTTTTTTCCGTATCGCATTTTTCTGAGATTGCTGGATAATGAGGCCGCCATCGATCAGTGCTTTGAATTCGACAAAGCTTCTGTCGCGGTATTTAGCGAGCTCGGTGATCTTCTCAAGTTTGATGATGCGAAGGTTTTTGCGTTTGGCCAGGATCGCAATTGCTCCTTCTTCGAAGTCCGGCGCAGCCACGACCTCAAGATAGTTCGCATTGGCCATTTCCGCAGTCTGCTTATCCACGGGCCGGTTAACGGTCAAACAGCCGCCAAAGGCCGCTATGCGGTCCGCCATATTTGCCCTCTCATAAGCTTCGACAATGGTCTTGCCGTAGGCTACACCGGAAGGGTTGTTATGTTTCATGATGGCGGCGGCCGGCCGGTCCATGAGGTATTTCAAAATATTGAGGGCGTTGTCCAGATCAGTAAAATTCGTTTTGCCGGGATGTTTTCCTGCCTGGATCATCTGCTCCTCGGAGATGGCGCTCACGAGTCCGTTGCCGGCCTCCAGGATCTTCACACCGGCGAGAGCAAGGTTTCCGGTCACAAGCTGGTACAAAGCGGCCTGTTGATCGGGGTTTTCTCCATACCGCAGACCTTTTTCGATAATCTCACCGGTGCTTTCATCAGCAAGCTTCCATGCCCTCTTCCGGTAGACCAGCTTTTGGTCGCCAAAGGTGATGGTCACCTCGGGCGGAAAATTGTCTGACATGATGGTTTTGTACATTTTTTTAAGATCGGGCATAAAAACCTCCAGGGATAAGATGAGAAGCTCTTGGCCGACAGCTCGTGGCTGACAGCCATGAACTAGGGAACTGACTTTTTACACTTTATCCACCGACTTCTGACCGAGCAGCCCCGCCGGCCGGATAATGAGCGTAATGATAAGAACAAGAAATGCAAAGGCATCTTTGTACACGCTTGAAATGTAACTTGCGCAGAAGTTTTCGATCAGTCCCAGCATAAACCCGCCGAGCATTGCACCGGGAATGCTGCCGATCCCGCCGAGTACCGCGGCCGTAAACGCCTTAATGCCTGCCAAATACCCCATAAAGAAGTGCGCAACGCCATAATAGAGCGTCACCATGACGCCAGCCACGGCTGCCAAGGAAGAACCGATCATAAAGGTAATGGAAATGACCTGGTTTATATTGATGCCCACAAGGCCTGCCATGACGCGGTCCTGAGACGTGGCACGCATTGCCTTGCCGAGCCGTGTTTTCGCCACAAAGAATTGAAGACCCACCATGATGAGAATGGATGCGCTCAGGATGATCATCTGCACCGGGGAGACATTCGCTCCGAACAGGGAAAAACCCTCGGAAGGGAGCAGGGGCGGCAAATTCTTGTATTCCTTGCCCTGGCTCAGCATAACGAAATTCTGCAGGATGATCGACATGCCTACTGCACTGATAAGCGGCGCCAGTTTCGAGGCATTTCTGATCGGCCGGTAGGCTACGCGTTCGATCACCGCCCCGTAGGCCGCGCAGAAAGCCATGGAAACCAGGACGGTGATCAGGAGCGCTGCGGGAAGGCTGTAGGCTGTCACCCCCCAATAGGTCAGTACACCGAGAACGATAATGCCAAGATACGCTCCGAGCATGTAGACCTCGCCGTGCGCGAAGTTGATGAGTTGAAGAATGCCGTAGACCATGGTGTACCCGAGGGCGATGAGAGCGTACACCGCGCCGAGGGCCAAACCGTTTATGAGCTGTTGGACAAACATTATTAAGAAATCACGCTAAGAGAGAGGCGAATACGAAAAAGGAGAATAAAAATCACGTCCCGCTAGTCGAGGAACGGCAAAAATAACTTTTTCCATTTACGGACATCCTTGGCCCAAAACGTCAAGGCACTTCGACGAACTTACCATCCTTGACCTGCCAGATCACATAGGGAGCCTTCGTCACGTCGCCGTTCTTATCGAAAGCAATATCGCCGAAGGCCCCGTGAAAGGTTGTTTTTGAAATATACGCTGCGATCTTCCCGCCGTCGGTGCTTTTGGTCTCCGCGATGGAGGACAAGATGATATTCGCCGCGTCATAGGCGTAGATCGAGTACGGTCCGGGATCGCCATATTTCGCACGGTATTTCTCGATGAAGGTTTTTGCCGTAGAAAGCCCGGTGGGCTCTTTGCCGAAAGTCACATAGGTCCCCTCTGCGGACTTTCCGGCAAGGCTGATGAACGTCGTATCGAAGACGCCGTCGCCGGTGATCATGGGGATGTTCAAATCAACCTCTTTTGCCTGCCGTACGAGTCTGCCTGCCTCGGGATAAATTCCGCCGAAGAAATAGACATCAGGATTCTTTTCCTTGATCGTGGTAAGCACGGCTTTGTAATCGGGGTCCCGTTGAATAATGCCGCCGTAATACACTACCTGCACTTTATCGCCCAGCGCCTTCTTGAAATAATCCGCCAGGCCCTGGCCATAGGCGGTTTTATCATGAATGATAGCCACACGCCTGGGATGAAGTCTGGACAGAACGAAGTCCGCGGCAACCTTCCCCTGCTGGTCGTCGGTTCCGCAGACGCGAAAAACCCGTTTAAATCCCTGGAGCGTAAGACGGGGATTCGTCGTGGCGGGTGAAATCATGACGATGTTCGCGTCATCATAGTATTTCGAGGCGGGGAGGGAGCAGCTTGAGTTCCAGTGACCGACAACGGCAACCGCTTTCTGATCGATGAATTTGTTCGCAATGGAAACCGCCTGCTTCGGGTCCGCCTGGTCGTCGCCGGCCAGCAGGACAATCTTCTTTCCCAGTACGCCACCCTTCTCGTTCCATTCGGCAACGGCAAGCTCAACGGCGTTCCTCAAATCTACGCCCATTTTGCTCTGATCGCCCGTCATGGGCCCCGCGGCGCCGATCCTGATCACGTTGTCATCCTGATGCGTACAACCAGAAGCCATCGTGATGAACATCACTATGATAGAAATAGAGATGATTTTTTTCAAGTATCCCCTCCTGATTTTCCCATGATCCGCAGCATGTCTTCGCTCGATTGCTGAATATCCGACGCGGAAAGCACCGCGGATATCGCTGCAACGCCGTCGGCGCCCGCCCGGACCACCTCCGTAACGGTTGTGTGTGTGATGCCGCCGATGGCGATGATCGGTATGCCTATTGCGTGCCTAATGATCCTGAGAGCTTCCAATCCCTGGACAACGCCGGCGTCCTTTGTCGCTGTGGGGAATATCGGTCCAAACCCGATATAATCGGCTCCCTGCTGTTCCGCTTCCCGGGCCTGCGCCAGGCTGTGTGTCGAGATGCCAATCACCTTGCCCGGGCCCAGCACTTTGCGCGCTTGTTCAATCGGGAGATCGTCCTGTCCCAGGTGCACGCCGTCCGCATCAACGGCCTGCGCGATGTCCGCGTGGTCATTGACAATGAACGTTGCCCCGGCATCCCTGGCAAGACTCGCGAGCCGGAGCGATGTTTCGTAGACCGACTTCCGATCACCTGTCTTGCTTCGGTACTGGAAGAACATCACGCCCGCGGCAAGCGCCAGTGATAGAGCCTGTTCCGGGTTTACCCGCAGCACATCACGATCCAGGATCAGGCAAAGACCTTTAAGCTTATTTGGCTGGATTGCCGTACCTCTCCATGAATTTCGTGGAAATATTTCCCTTCTGAAAATCGGGGTCCGAAAGGATCTTCTTGTGCATGGGAATCGTCGTTTTCACGCCTTCAATGATGAATTCATCGAGCGCGCGCTGCATACGCATGATCGCCTCATCTCTCGTCGCAGCATGCACGATGAGCTTCGCTATCATCGAATCATAATAAGGCGGAATAACGTATCTGTTGTATGCGGCCGTTTCAACCCTCACACCGGGGCCTCCCGGAGGATTGAAGGTGGTCAACGTCCCGGGAGAAGGCGTAAATTTCTCCGGGTCTTCTGCGTTTATCCTGCACTCGATGCTGTGTCCCGTTATTTTTATCTGGTCCTGGGTAAAGGAGAGCGGCATCCCGAAGGCCACCCGGATCTGCTCTTTGACGAGGTCCAGACCGGTCACCATCTCGGTCACCGGGTGCTCCACCTGGATTCGGGTGTTCATCTCCATAAAGTAGTACTTTTTATCCTCATCCATCAAAAACTCGATGGTTCCCGCATTGCGGTACTTCACGGTTTTTGCTATAGCAACAGCCATCTCGCCCATCTCTTTCCGCAATCGTTCATCCACGATGACCGACGGCGCCTCTTCGATGAGTTTCTGGTGGCGGCGCTGGATCGAGCACTCCCGTTCTCCCAGATAGACGGCGTTCCCCTTTTCATCGGCCATAAGCTGAATTTCGATATGGCGGGGCTGAAGAATATATTTTTCGATGTATACATCGGCGTTGCTGAACGCCGCAAGCGCTTCGGTTTGGGCCATGACGAACGCATTGGCAAACTCCGCCTCATCCATCACGACGCGCATACCCTTACCGCCCCCGCCGGCAGCTGCTTTGACGATTACCGGGAACCCGAGCTCGCGGGCGATCTCGAGGGCGCTGCTCTCTTCCGTCACGATTCCATCGCTGCCGGGCAGGACGGGCACTCCGGCCTTTTTCGCCGTTTCACGGGCCTTTGACTTGTCCCCCATGAGTTTAATGCTCTCGGGACTCGGTCCGATGAAACGGATGCCGGTCGAACCGCAAATTTCGGCGAAACTGGCATTCTCGGCAAGAAAGCCGTATCCCGGGTGGATGGCTTCGGCATCGGTTATTTCCGCCGCGCTGATGATGCTCGGCACATTCAGATAACTATCCGCGCTTTTGGGCGGGCCGATACATACGCTCTCGTCGGCAAAACGCACGTGGAGCGAGTCGGCATCCGCCGTCGAATGCACGGCAACGGTCTTGATGTTCATTTCCTTACATGCCCGGATGATGCGAAGTGCGATCTCGCCGCGATTGGCGATCAATATCTTTTTAAACACGCAAACACCTCGTGGACCAAAAGTCAAATTTGGGGTCTCATCTGTCCTCTACGACATCGGCTCAATCACGAAAAGCGGCTGTCCATACTCCACCGGGGATCCGCTCTCCACGGCAACCTGGACGATCTTTCCGGCTGCTTCGGACTCGATCTCATTCATAAGCTTCATCGCCTCGATGATGCACAGCACCTGCCCTTTTTTGACAACATCCCCGACTTCGACATAGGCCGGCTTGTCCGGCGAGCTCGACCGGTAAAAGGTGCCGACGATCGGCGCAGTCACTTTGATCTGGTTCGTTTTGGCAGGCTCAACCGGTTTTCCCGCTTGAGGCGCCGGTGCCTCGGCGACGGCCGGTGCGACAATAGCGGCAGGGGGATACTCCATTCGCGGCATAGCCGTATGGAACGAGACGTCTCCGCCTTTCCGGATCCTCACTTTCACTCCGGAGCGCTCAATTTCCAGTTCCGAGACGTCCGTGTCCTTCAACATTTCGATGAGTTCCTTCAGTTCTTTCAGGTTCATGATTACTCCTTCTTCGCAACGATGATGAAAAGAACGGAACTATTTTTTCACCCGTTCAATGAAGGTCCCCGTGCGTGTGTCGATTTTTATGATATCGCCCTCGTTCAAATAGAACGGCACCTTGATCACCGCGCCGCTTTCCACGGTCGCCGGCTTCGATCCTCCCGAAGCCGTATCACCCCGCACGCCGGGATCGGTCTTTGCAATGGCCAGCTCCACGAACATGGGGATATCGATATTGATCGGCTGTCCCTTGTGGTAGAGCACCTTGATTTCCATATTTTCCTTAAGATAATTGATGCTGTCCCCAAGCTGCTTTTCGTTCAGGGACACCTGCTCGTAGCTCGTCGTGTCCATGAACACGCGGTCCTTGTCCGCAGCATAGAGATACTGCATGGTCTTCTCCTCCAGCTCCGGCACATCCACTTTTTCACCGGACCGGTACGTCCGGTCGATTACATTGCCTGACTTAAGACTTTTGATCTTCGTCCGCACAAAGGCCCCGCCCTTACCGGGCTTCACATGCTGAAAATCGACGATGACATAGGGCTCCCCGTCTATTTCGATTTTTAAACCGTTTCTGAACTCCGCTGTTGATACCGGCACCTCTGCTACCTCCCTTTCGTTTTCCAGGCTAATGTATGACTCTTGCATGACTCAACTCATTATATGAATTCGGCTCTCCTAGTAAGTCTTGATACCATCCAATCCCCTTGGCAACGTCGTCAGAGTCTTTCTGCCTCGCGCCGTCACCAGCACCATATCTTCGATCCGAACGCCGCCCCATCCGGGGATGTACACTCCCGGCTCCACGGTAAATACCATATCCTGTTCGACCTGGTCATTCGAGAGAGGAGACACGGAAGGCCCTTCATGCACCATCAGGCCTATCCCATGACCGGTCCCATGGCCGAAATGAGCACCGTGGCCGGCCGCGGTGATGATTTCCCGTGCTGCGTCGTCGACGCTCTTGCAACTCATGCCGGGACGGACAGACTGCATCGCTGCTTCCTGGGCATGCAGGACCAGACCGTGAATTTCCTTCTGCTTTGCCGTCGGCTTACCGACGCAGAGCGTCCGCGTGATATCGCAGAAATATCCATCCGCCTCGGCGCCGAAGTCAATGGTGACGAGGTCGCCTTTTTTGATGCGCCGGTTCGTTGCCGTGGCATGGGGCATCGCGCCGTTCCCTGCCGATGCGACAATCGTATCAAAAGCAGCCTTGCGTGAGCCTTTCTCACGCATTAAAAATTCAAGCGTAAGCCCCAGTTCCCGTTCCCTGACTCCCGGCTTGATGTACCTTTGCAATTCCCTGAAGGAGCGCTCGGCCCGCCCAATGGCCTTACGGATCGAGGCGAGTTCGCGCCGGTCTTTACGCATCCGGAGCTGCCGAAGCAGTTCCCGGGCTCCCCGGGGCTTGAGCCCGAGTTTTTGCAGTTTCTTCAGCTCCGCTACGGTAAGAGCTGACTCCTCAAACCATAACGTGTCCACACCCAGGTTATCGGCAACCTCACGAAGGGCTGAAAAAAAATCCTTTTTCTGGATCACTACGGTAACACCAGAGGTTTCTTTCCTCGACTGGAGTTGGTACCGGAAATCCGTTACGAGGCAAGGTTGACCGGGGCCTATCAGCAGCGAACCGGCAGAGCCGGTGAAACCGCAGAGGTAGCGGACATCCTCGCGACGCGTCACCAAGAACGCTTCGAGTCCACCCGCTTTCATGAGTGCTTTAAGCCGGGAAATGCGCGCTTGTTCCGGTCGTATCATTTAACGGTTGTTCCCTTTGTCGTAACGAATCCGACAGCGGCCCGGAGCGCAAGGAGGTAACTGTCCGGGCCGAATCCGGCTATCTGGCCAACGGCCACTCCGGAGATATAGGAATGCTTTCGGAACTCTTCCCGTTTATAGATGTTCGAGATGTGTGCTTCCACCGTCGGAATACCCGTCGAAGAAATGGCATCCCGCAAAGCAACGCTCGTATGGGTGTATGCTCCCGGGTTGATCACAATCGCCTCATACCCCCCCATTGCGTCCTGGATCTTTTGCACCAGTTCACCCTCATGGTTCGACTGGAAAAAAGCCACTTCCACGCCAAGTTCCGCAGCAAGAACCATAATCCGCTTATTGATATCATCAAGCGTTACGGAACCGTAGATCTCGGGTTCACGTTTCCCGAGAAGATTCAGGTTCGGTCCGTTGATAACCAGAATTTTCATGAACCCTCCCTGCAAAATAAAAAACTGCCCGAGGCAGTTTCCGATACGGCAACAGAACGAATGGAGCGACCTTCTTAGAACTCTTTCAACAGCTTGGGAACGGACATCCGGAGAAGGAACCTCCCCTTTCCAAAATTACCTTCTGGTTTGATTATCAGCACGAAAAAATATTCTTCGTTCAGCCGTCGAAGCATGATCATGGCGTTGTCGGCCATGACAGTCACTTCCTTGGTGGTCCCCATCTGCGCTGCCTGAGATCCTTTTTCAATTTCCTTGAGAAGCGATGAATATTCCACCGTCATGGACTGAATGTCCATTCCCTTACTCACGGAATACTCTTCGACCGGGATCCCGTCCAATCCGACGATGAGAGCGCCCAGCGCCCCTTCCGTTCCATTCACAACCTCTCTCAGTATGTCGGAAAAGGACATCTTTTATTTCTCCTTCTTGATGTTGCTCAGCCAGGTTTCCAGCCGGTCGATCGTCTTCTTCCGTGCGGCGGGAATCACCTTCTCCACCGGCGTCTCGTCCCCCGTCGGTGACTGCGTTTTCGCTGCCGGAGGAATATATTCACGAGGTTCGAAATCGACATAGCGCGGTTTTTTGTGTGCAACCTCCTGTGGAGGCATGAAAATTTCGTCTACCACCCCGCCTTCGGCAGCAGCGCCAGGCCATTCTTCCGGCTCAGGGGGTGGCGGCTGATACTCCCGGGGCTCGGCAAATAGATCCGCTTCACTTTTTTTGACCTGTGGTTCATTTTTTTCTGTACCATCCGGCTCAAAATACAGTTCAGCATCAAGGGTGACTTCCCCCTCTTCGCCGTCCGGCGGGGAGGTGTATTCTTTGGTTTCCGCAAAAATATTCTGCCCTGCAATGTCTCCAGCTTCTTTTGTTTTTTCTTCCTACACCGAAGGCGCTTGTTCATCGAGGATGGGGCCCGCCATTGTTTTTACCCGCACCAGTTTATCTTTCAACCCACGGCTGGTGGGATTATCGGCCAGCATCCGTTCATAAATATCAATGGCCTTTTCAAAGAACCCCTGTGCGATGTAAAGCTCGGCAAGCGTGTCCGTCGTAAAGCCGTCGGCTTCCAATTGTTCGGAAGATTTTTCAGCTGTCGTCGGTTCGGCCGCAGGCTCTTCGGTAATCAGTGCGGCCTGCTCTGCGCCGGAGGCCTGCCTTGTTTTCTCCTCCGGGAATAGCAACGGTTCTTCCAGAACCGTTTCAGAGGACATGAACGCTTTCTCGGTCTCTTCTTTTTCGATAAACGCAGGTCCCCTCTCCAATTCAGATTCAAGAATTGGAGCGCTCTCGGTCAGGAGAACCTCTTCCGGACCACCATCTTCAAGAGGCTCAACCACGAGGACCTCTTCCGGCTCTTCAGCTCCCGTTTCCTCTCCCGGTCCAGGCTCCGCTGCAATAGATTTCACCGGTTTCGCCGTCTCAGCCGCCATTGACGGGGATTCCGGCAGCTGTTCGGGTTCCCGTTCACTCGCGCTGGCGGGCAAAGGTGCGGCAGGCATTTCCAATTCTGCCGGAGCCGGTGATTCTGTTCGTAAAGACACTGTCCCCTTGAGAATTGCCGATTGCTGCGAAGACGGCAGGGCCGCCTGTGCAGGAGAGGTCTTCGATTTCGACTGCAGCCTTGCTCTTACATCGATACCGCCTTCGATGTCGGAGATAAGCGTAGCAACCTCCGCATCTCCCGGATTAAGGGCAAGCGCAATTTTATAATGTTTGAGCGCCTCCTCCTGCCTGTTCTGAAGGATATTGAGATCGCCCAGTTTCCGTTGAGCAAGCAAATTGTCGGGAATCGCTTTTACAACCTCTTCAAATTCGGTTTGAGAGGCCGCCAACTCCCCCTTTTCCAACAACAGCCTTCCGAGAAATGAACGCGCGGTAACGTACCCCGGGTTGTTTTTAAGACCCTCCGATAACACATGGATAGCCATCTCAATGTCCCCATTTTTTTTGTACTCTTCCGCTAGCGGCACAAAAAGTTTTGACTTGGGGTCTTTAGAAATACGCTCCGTTAACTTGGCTATTTCGGAGGTGTCTTTTCCCATGGTTTTTTCGTGTGTTATCAAATTGATGCAAAAAATTTTACCAAAAACAAGGGTTAAAAGTCAAGGTAATACTTGTCTTCATACCAAGCAAAGCTGCTTTCTCTGCACGGTGTCATTCGAGCCCTGACTCTTCAAAGGAATCCATTTAGACTCCACAGCTCAAAAAAGACCTTTCGAAGCCGAAGACGTCAAAAAAAGCTTATTTCGGACGTGGGATCATAGATCCTGATGATTCAGCAGACAAACAAAATCGGAAACCCGGAAGGACTGCAAGGAGCCGGCGCTTATACGACCGCTTCGAATGCGGGTTGGTGGCAGTCTGTTCCGCCCGCAATAGCAGCTAGACAGGACTACATAACTGTGCCCCGCTTTTCAGGGCGTTTTCATTCAGCGGGATTAAGGAATGCCGCCGGGCGGGCAGCACCTGCTTCAGCGCGGCAAGCACGGAGTCAAGAGCGACCACTCCTGTTTTCTTCAGCAGCGCACCGAGCATCACCATATTTGCTATTCTGATGTCACCGAGGCCTTCGGCGATATCATTCGCTTTCACATCGACCCTCACGATATCCGTCCTCGACGGCAACATCTTCACGAGCGAGGTATTAAGAAACAGCTGGCCGCCCTGCCGGATCCGCGTCTCGAACTTTTTAAACGATGCTTCATTAAAGATGAGCATGGCCGAAGGGTTCTGCACCACAGGGGAACCGATTTCCTCGCTGGAAATAATGACCGTGCAGTTTGCCGTTCCCCCGCGGATCTCCGCACCGTAGGACGGGAACCAGGTGACATGCTTGCCTTCGAGCATGCCGGCATACGCCAGCAGTTTGCCGGCGACAAGGACCCCCTGCCCGCCAAAACCTGCTATCATCACATCCTGGTACATTCTTACACCTGCCCCATGCGTTCTTGCCCCTTGACTCCTTGCGCGGAACCAATGTCCTTGTAGACGCCCAGGGGATAATATTTCATCATGCTGTTCCGTACCCACTCTAGGGCTTGCTTCGGCGTCAGCCCCCAATCTGTCGGACACATTGACAGCGCTTCCACGAAAGAAAAACCCCGGCCCTCGATCTGATTTTTAAATGCCCGCTGAATGGCCTTTGTCGCATTCTGCACATTCCTGGGGCTGTCAACCGACACCCGCTCGATATAGACGGGGCCATCCAGCGTCGCAAGCATTTCACACATGCGAAGCGGGTTGCCGGCCAGCCGAACGTCCCTGCCTCCCGGCGTGGTCGTGGTCTTCTGGCCCGGCAGCGTGGTCGGAGCCATCTGACCGCCGGTCATGCCGTAGTTTCCGTTGTTTACAAAGATAACGGTGATATTTTCACCGCGCGCCGCAGCGTGGACGATCTCGGCCGTCCCGATGGCGGCAAGGTCCCCGTCTCCCTGATAGCTGAAAACGATCGCTTCCGGTCGTGATCGTTTCATCCCGGTTGCAATAGCCGGCGGCCTGCCGTGCGGCACCTCGATCATGTCGATATTGAAGTAATCATAGGCAAACACTGCACAACCCACCGGGGCAATGCCGATCGCCCGGTCGCGCACCCCAAGAAGATCGATGGTCTCGCCAACGATGCGGTGAAGAACGCCGTGGCTGCACCCGGGGCAGTAACGGAATGGTTTGTCCTTGAGAGAAGACGGCCGAGAAAAAACTTTATGCATGATGCCCCTCTGCCAAAAATTACTTGACAATTAACCCCGCAGTCTGTTATCTTAACGACCTGTTTGAGCTTGCCGCAATATGCCGAGGTAGCTCAGTTGGTAGAGCAGAGGCCTGAAAAGCCTCGTGTCCGCAGTTCGATTCTGCGCCTCGGCACCACTTCTTACCTCACCTGTCAACCACGGATATCCCGATTCACCCGGACAAAAACTCGAATTATTATATCCTGTTTTTTCAAATTTTATCCGCGACCCTGCATAACACATAACGAATCTTTAGTCCTTGTCAAACAATCCCAACTGCATCATCTTTTCTCCCGGGAATGGCACCGGGTACTCGCCGTCAAAACAGGCCGCACAAAAGTTCATCGGGTGCGGCACCACTTTCTGGATGCCCTCCATGCTGATATACCCCAACGTATCGGCAGTGATATATTTTCTGATCTCTTCGATGCTGTGGGATGAGGCAATAAGCTCCTGACGGGTCGGCATATCAATGCCATAGAAACAGGGATAAGAGGTAGGCGGCGAGCTGATACGCAGATGGACCTCCGCCGCCCCGGCGTTCCTGATCATCTTGATGATTTTCTTGCTCGTCGTGCCACGCACGATTGAATCGTCAACGACGACGACGCGCTTTCCCCGCAAAGCGTCCTTGACCGGATTCAGCTTGATCTTGACGCCGAAATGCCTGATGCTCTGCTGCGGTTCAATAAAGGTGCGGCCCACGTAATGGTTCCTGATGAGGCCCGTATCAAATCGAATGCCGGCTTCTTCTGCGTATCCCAGGGCGGCAGGAACTCCCGAGTCCGGCACGGGAATGACCACATCAGCCTCGACGCCGGTCTCGCGCGCAAGTTGTCTTCCGAATTCCTTCCTGATCGTATACACGTTCTGGCCGAAAACCATGCTGTCGGGCCGGGCAAAATAAATAAATTCAAAAATGCAGTGGGACGGATTGGCGGGTTTGAACGGGAAAGAGGATTGAATTCCCTTGCTGTTGATCACGAGCATTTCACCGGGGGCGATGTCGCGAATGTACGTGGCCTCGATAAGATCGAAGGCGCAGGTCTCGGACGCAACCACATAGGCCCCGTCCAACTCTGCGAGCGAGAACGGGCGGAACCCGTGCGGGTCGCGTACCGCGATCAGCTCGTCTTCAGTGATGATCAAAAGGCTATAGGAACCCTGTACATGGCTAAGAGCATCCACGATCCGCTCATGCAGGGTTGCCGCCCGAGACTGGGCTATCAGGTGCACGATTACTTCCGTATCCGTGGTCGTGACAAAGATCGATCCGTAGGCTTCCAGCTCGTCCTTAAGAATCCCCGCATTCACCAGGGTGCCGTTATGGGCAACGGCGAGACCGCCGAGGGCGAAGTTGACCAGAATCGGTTGAATATTGATTGCAAAGCTGCCGCCGGCGGTAGAATAGCGATTGTGGCCGATGGCCATGTGGCCGGGAAGCTTCTTGATGCGATCTTCATTGAAGATGTCGGCCACGAGCCCCATGGCCTTTTCTCCGTACAACCGTTTCCCGTCCGACGATACGATGCCGGCGGATTCCTGGCCGCGGTGTTGCAAAGCATAGAGCCCCAGGTAGGTAAGGTTCGCCGCATCAGGGTGGCCGAATATCCCGAACACCCCGCATTCTTCGTGAAGCTTATCAAACATAATCTATACCGATTCCTTTTCACCGCTCAGCTGATACGGCGCTCTCTGATAGTGGCTATTTTTTCTTCTGAAAAACCCGCTTGAATATATAATCAACCTTTTTGAGCGTATGCGAAAGGTCAAAGCAGGCATCGATCTCGCGGCTGCTCAGATATTTACGGATGTCCCTATCGTCCTGCAAACGCTGCCTGAAATCTCCGCCCGTTTTCCAAACTTCCATGGCGTTCCTCTGCACGAACGAATAGGCGGTTTCGCGGGAGACCCCCTTCCCCACCAGCGCAAGCATGACGGTCTCCGAGTGAAACAACCCTTTCGAAAGCTCCATGTTCCGTTTCATGTTCTCAGGATAGACAAACAGTTTGTCGACGAGGCTGTTGAACCGAGCCAGCATGTAGTCCATGAGAATTGTGCTGTCGGGAATGATGATACGCTCGACAGAGGAATGACTGATGTCCCGCTCATGCCACAGCGCGATATTCTCCATTGCCGCTACGGCATTGGCCCGGACCACGCGGGCAAGCCCCGAAAGGTTCTCGGCCGAAATGGGGTTTCGTTTATGCGGCATGGCGGATGAACCCTTCTGGCCTTCGGAAAAGTATTCTTCCGCCTCAAACACTTCGGTGCGCTGAAGATGGCGAAGTTCGACGGTGAACTTATCGATCGATGACGCTACCAGAGCAAGCGTCGAAAGGAATTCCGCGTGACGGTCGCGCTGTACCACTTGCGTCGCAACGGGTTCCGGCTTGAGCCCCAGTTTACGGCACACGTAGGTTTCGACAAAAGGGTCGATGTTGGCGAAGGTACCGACGGCCCCGGAGACCTTGCCCACACTGATCACGTCGCGGGCGCGAATCATGCGGGCGAGCGCCCGGCCCATTTCCTCGTACCAGAGCGCCATTTTGAGGCCGAAGGTGACCGGCTCGGCATGCACGCCATGAGAGCGGCCGATCATGACGGTGTTTTTATGCCGCATCGCTTTCTTTTTGAGAGTGGCGAGAACGACGCGAATGTCATTGATGATGATGTCCGATGCCTGGCGCATGAGCAAGGCAAGCGAGGTGTCGAGCACGTCCGATGAGGTGAGCCCCAGGTGGATATAGCGGGAATCGGGCCCGACCTTCTCTCCAACAGCAGTAAGGAAGGCGATGACGTCGTGTTTCACGATCTTTTCAAGGGCATCGATCCGTTCCACTTTGAAGCCGGCCTTCTTTTTGATATTTGCCAGCGACTTTGCCGGAATGAGCCCCAGCTTTGCATTCGCCTCGCAAGCGCGCAGTTCCACCTCGAGCCATGCGCGGTATCTGTTCTCCGGTTCCCAGAGACCGGCCATTTCCGGCCTGCTGTAGCGAGGAATCATCAATATCTCCTTCAAAAAAATAGGGCCAAGACAACTTTTCGGGACATCAGCGAAGGTCGCAATGCTATGCAGCAACGGGCTTCAGCCGGCGTCCTTTACAAACCGGGAAAGTTGCTCATAGGATTCCCGGTCCGGCGCCAGCATCGATACGGCAAGCGTCCGTCCTCCAGCGCCGTCAATAAGGCCTTCACGGAATGCCGGCAGACTTTTCTCGAACGAATCACCAGGCGTCTGAAAATACTCAACGACGGCATTCGTAACACCCGCCCCCAACACGCTGGTCGCAGCCGTCTTGACTGCTGTGCGGAGCGACGATGCGGAGAAGTCCGTTTTCGGCCCCAAGCCGACCAGGAATATCTTTTGCGCCGGGACCTTTCCCCGTGACGTGAGCAAGGCCACGTCGCCGAGCGAACCGTGCAGCTTGTTCTTCCGCAAAAGGCCGGACAAGGCGCCGCACAGGAGCCAGTCCAGCTGTCCGGCAACGCCTTTGAGCGGTCTTATGTCCTGAAAAAAACCGACAACAAGGGCCTCGGTCTCCACTTTTTTTATGTCCTCGAGAATGACCCTCACTGTTAAACCAGGCATCCTTTCCTCTACTCCTCAATCCTGCCTTCGTCAAGCTTTCCCGTCAGCCTGGCCACACGATCCAGGATACCGTTCACAAACGCTCCGGATTCGTCGGTCCCGAACTTTTTTGCTATTTCGATGGCTTCGTTGATTGTTACACTGGTGGGAATATCCATCCGATAGAGAATCTCGTAAATCGCCATCCTGAGCACATTGCGGTCCACCACGGCCATGCGTTCAAGAGTCCAGTTCTGGGCGCACTCCTGAATCAGCTCGTTGATCTTGGCAACGTGTTTGAATGTCCCCTTGACGATCTCTTCGGCAAACTCCTTGACTTCGTCGTCGGGCTGGTACTCGGCCCAAAAATGCTTCAAGATGGCAGCCGAGGGTTTCCCCTTTTTGATGTCGATCTGGAACAGTATCTGGAGCGCGTGCTCCCTCGCTTTGCGTCTCTTCATACCCTTCCATCCGGCCGTCGTCCGTGCGTGAACATTCCCCGCTATGCCATCTGTTTCATGACATTCGCCATCTCGATGGCCGAAAGCGCAGCGTCCCAGCCCTTGTTTCCGCTCTTGGTGCCTGCCCGTTCTATTGCCTGTTCAATCGTATCCGTGGTCAACACGCCGAAAATGACCGGTAGTCCCGATTCCATCGAAACTGCCGCCACGCCTTTGCTCACCTCTGCGCTGACATATTCGAAGTGGGGAGTTGCACCGCGGATCACCGCGCCGAGACAGATGACGGCATGGTACTTCTTAGACTGCGCCAGCGTTTTTGCCGTAAGCGGGATTTCGTATGCGCCGGGAACCTTGATGACGTCGATATCACCGTCCGCAACTCCATGCCGCTGCAGTGCGTCGAGTGCGCCATCAAGGAGCCTGCTCGTGATGAAGTCATTGAACCGGGCTGCAACGATTCCAAACTTAAGCCCCTTGCCGCTCAAATCCCCCTGAATAATTTTTGCCATCCATCCCTCCGCATAATGTGGTACTCAGTGGTACGTTCTTCCTTCGTTAAACTTTTTCCAGCAAGTGCCCAAGTTTGCTCTTCTTTATCTTGAGGTACTGAAGGTTCTTCTCGTGGGGGCGCATCTCGATAGGAATTCGCGCCACCACGGTCAGTCCGTAACCCTCAAGGCCTACGATTTTCTTGGGGTTGTTGGTAAGCAATTTAATCTTCCGTATGCCGAGATCGCGAAGGATCTGGGCGCCTACTCCATAATCCCTCAGGTCCGCCTTAAAACCAAGGGCGAGGTTCGCTTCGACGGTGTCCTTTCCCTTGTCCTGAAGCTCGTACGCCTTGAGCTTGCCCTCGATGCCGATCCCCCGGCCCTCCTGGCGCATATACAGGATCACACCCTTGCCTTCCGCATCGATCATCTCCATGGCGTTGTGGAGCTGTTCTCCGCAGTCGCAGCGCTGGGACCCGAACACATCGCCGGTAAGGCATTCGGAATGGACGCGCACCATAACATCGTCGTCGGGCTTGATATCACCTTTGACAAGGGCAATATGGTTTTGGCGATCTATGTCGTTCGCATAGAGGATAGCCGTGAACTCGTTGCCGTAGGAGGTCGGGAGCTTCGTCACCGCCACCCTGCGGACAAGGGATTCTTTCCTGACCCGGTAGGCAATGAGGTCTTTGACGGTCACGATTTTCATGTGGTGTTTTTTTGCGAACTCCGTAAGCTGGGGAACTCTGGACATGGTGCCGTCTTCGTTCATGATCTCGCAGATCACACCCGCGGGATACAAACCCGCGAGCCGCGCCAGGTCCACCGATCCTTCGGTCTGGCCCGTGCGCTGCAGCACGCCGCCCGGCTTCGAGCGGAGCGGAAACACATGCCCCGGCCTGGCCAGGTCTTCGGGGCCGGTCTTGGGGCTGATTGCGGTCTTGATCGTGGTGGCCCGGTCTGCGGCGGAAATCCCCGTCGTTACACCCTTCTTGGCTTCAATGGAAATGGTAAACGCCGTGCCGAACGACGACGTGTTGTCCGTAGTCATCATCGGCAGTTGCAGTTGCTCCACGCGCTCCGGCGTAAGGGAAAGACAGATGAGCCCCCGTCCGTGCGTGGCCATGAAATTTATCGCTTCAGGAGTGATCATCTCGGCTGCCATGGTCAGGTCGCCTTCGTTCTCCCGGTCCTCATCATCGACGAGAATGACCATTTTGCCGTTTTTGATATCGTCAAGAGCTTCTTCAATGGTATTGAACTTCATGAACATCACCCTTTCTAGAAAACAATCTCGGGTCAGAGAACGCGGCTCAACGTTCAACGTCTTGACCTTGCTTATTCTCTTGCCCCTTCGTTACGCGAACCCATTCTGCTTCAACAGCTCCAGGCTCACGTTGCCTTCCACCCTGCCGGATAAGAGGCGCTCGACATACTTTCCGATGATGTCCGATTCGAGATTGACGCTGTCACCCGCGGACTTGTACCCCAGCGTCGTAAGCTTGGCCGTATGCGGAATCACGGCAATGGAAAAACCGGTCTTGTCCACGTCTGCCACGGTAAGGCTGATCCCGTCTATGGCGATGGAACCTTTTTTTATGACGTAGCGAAGAACGGTCTCCGGGGCATCGATGAAGATCCGCCAACCGTTCCCTTCAACACGCCTTTCACGGATGCGCCCCACGGTGTCCACGTGGCCGCTCACCAGGTGGCCGCCGATCCGGGCGGAAAGCTGCAGCGCCCGTTCGAGATTCACTTGCATGCCGATTTTAAAATCGCCGAGGTTCGTAACCTTCAGCGTCTCTACGGCAACATCTGCGGAAAACTCGTTCTTATTCAGATCCACGACCGTAAGACAGACGCCGTTCACGCTGATGCTGTCTCCCAGTACCGTGCCCTCCAATACTGCGGAAGCCGAAATCGTAAGACGGGCCGCACCGGCATCACGGCGAAGTGCCTTCACGCTCCCCAATTCTTCAACAATTCCGGTAAACATATCTATCCCTATTTTAAGAGCGGCAGAAGAACGATCTCTATTCTTCGATTTTTGTGCTTTCCTTCGTCCGTATCATTGGAGGCAACCGGCTGATACTCGCCAAACCCCGCGGCGGATAATACCTGCGGATCAATCCCGCCCTCCTCCTGAAGATATCTGACCACTTCAGTCGCCCGCGCGGTCGAGAGCTCCCAGTTGGTGGCGAACCGGCCTTTTGCTGCGTTCACGATCGGCACGTTGTCGGTATGACCATCAACCTCGATCCGCTTGCCCGTCACGTCCTTGAGGGTTGTGGCCACCTTGGCGAGAACGGCCTTGCCCTTCTTTCCGACCTCGGCGCTTCCCGAGGGGAAAAGGATCTGGTCCACCATGGTCACCGTGAGCCGATCCTTCATTTCCTTGATCTGCACCTGGCCTTCCTGAATCTCCTTCTCCAGTTTTTTCTGCAGATCCTGATAGGTCTGGGTCGCTTTTTCGAGTTGCTCAGCCTTCTCTGCCTTCTTCGACAATTGACTGACCTTTGCCTGAAGCGCCGCACTGTCTTGCTGCTGCGCTTCTTTTTCCCGCTGAAGCGCCTCTCGTTCCTTTTTCAGAGCTTCTATTTCGGCGGAGAGGCTCTTCATCTGCGCTTCTTGATCACCAGTCTTTACGGCCAATGAAGCCGCTTCTTTTGCTTTCAGATCGTACGTTGCTTGAGAAACGCACCCGGTCGCCAGCAGTAAGGCAAGTAACGGAAAAACAAGCTGTTTTTTCATGAATGCCTCCATCGTAGCGGATTGCTTAAGAACATGATGATCAGTCTGGTTATAATAGCTTCAGCCTTATTTATTGTCAAGAACATTATAGATTTCAGCATCGGCAAAATCTTCCGTCGCGGGCATGTATCGGCCAAGAAGCTCGTTCAACCGTCGTTTAGAAAAAAAAAATTAAAACTCCTGTTAGAACATCCAGCCAGCGCCGAAATAAGCGAGCGTTGAATTGCGACTCGTCACGATCGGGCTGTCTTCGATGCGTTGCCGAGATGTGTAGAGTACGGGCCGCCCAGCAAAGACCAGGACGGGCCTGCACGGTACGCGCCGGCCAACCCAACACCGATATTCACAACAGCGCGGCCCGCATAGGCTGGACGGCCGGGCACTGCTTCATCTTGTCGTACGCCGTAGTAATAATCAACATACTTCGCGTTCAACCAGTCGATGCCGAGGCTCGGCGTCAACCTGAATTCGCGATTGATCGCAAAATTGCGGGAAAACCTGAACGTTATGGAATCAACCCCGGCTCACCTGTCCGATATCGTGGTAACAACGCACGCCGCCCCCGCGCCGATGATTCCATGAACGCCGTAAGGTGCGGCATATTCCAGACCCGGCGCACCCGCATCGGTATACGTTTCGGTCAAATCAGCAGCTGTGTCCGCCAATGCAAACGATCCCGCACACAGCGGAAGCGTGCAGAGGGAAACAAACCAGAATATTTTAGCCATCAGTTTCTTCCGGACAGACCTCCGACAAGAGATCAGACCAGCTGTTCGGCGTCATCACTCCTGATTAATACAGTGAGTGTTATCATCGATGATAATGCTGTCGCCGTATTCGGCAATTTTCTCTTCGGGAACTCCCATGCTTCGCAGCACGTTGATAAAACGGCCCCGTTGAAACACGGCGAGTATGGCTGTGCCCTCTTTGAGCGCCGTCTCCACTGCGTATCGATACGTTCTGTCCCCGGTGCACGCTGCAACGAATGCTCCGTGAACAGTCCTTTTCAATGAAATGGTTTCAGCATTGCTCTTCCTGAATTCCAACTTCCGGGATTGTTCGATCTGGATCGCTTCCTGCAGCAGCAAGAGGTGAAAGATCGCATCATTCAATTCAGCGGGTTTGTCAAGATAGTGTTCCAGACCGTATTTCTTTGCCAAATCTATTGCGTTTTCCATGAATGCTCCTTAGTCAGGGGAGAAAAAAAGCGCGTTTTCATTATCATATTAATTGACAACGAGGGCAGCTTTCCTGTTTTAAACTGCACATTGTCGCCCATGCGGACGGGTGATCTATTGTATTCGATCCAGCAAAAAAAATCACCACGATTTACTGAGGTCGTGCTCAAAAAATACGTTCATAGTGGAATATAGGCGACCAGCGCTAATGACGCAAGGAGCCCTCTGTCGCCCTGTCGAGCCGTACGAATCGGAAGGAGGTCAAGAATGCTGTCAGGAAATGGTGAGATCCGGTCCTACAGGGAAGGAGTAAACACTAGATTTGCATAGAAAAAATGGCAAGACTCCGATTAGGCGATGCAAACTTAAATTGCTTAAAGATAAAAAACATATTCTTGAGACAGGAAAGCGGGCTTTGCCGGCGACATCAAATACCAATGATGAGTTCAAATCGCCGGAAGTGAGGTACGTCATCCATGTTTGATTTTTCTCCTCGGCTTGACAAGGTACGCACAACACAGAGTAGGTCAGGAAAGAATGTCTCCGCCGTCTAGCATCATTGCGAGCCTGTACGGGACAAAGGGTTTTTGCAGAAAGTCGTTTGCCCCGGCCTGAAGGAATGCCGCGCCCCTGTCCTCCCTGCTCACGCTGATGATAATAGCCAGGGGAAACTGCCCGCGAAACCTCCTGATGAGTTCCACGCCTTCTATTCCAGCCAAGTCGCAGTCTATGATTATTCCGTCCAATGGCTGAATTACTGCTTTTGCCAGAGC
>DAIDTZ010000093.1 GCA_027456925.1 Nitrospirota bacterium | reverse complement strand
ATATAAAGGAGGACAGAAACAATGGAAGCAATCACGGTAAAAGGAAGGACTCTGGAATTGGATGGGAACGGTTTCCTGGTTAATCCTGACGAATGGAATCTCGATGTGGCCAACCATATCGCCGCAATCGAGGGGATCCAGATGACCGAGCATCACTGGGAGGTCGTGAATTTCCTTCGCGACTATTATAAGCAGTACCGGATCGCCCCGATGATCAAGATTCTAGTCAATGAAATCGGTAATAAGATCGGCTCTGAAAAGGGCAACACCAAGTACCTCTACAAGCTCTATCCGTGCGGTCTGGCCGAACAGGCCTGTAAGATCGCCGGCCTTCCCAAATCGACGGGCTGCGTATAAGAACGATTATAGCGACCTGTCAATAGTGACGGAACTGTCAAATATGATGGCTGCTTCTGACGGTTTTCTTTCAATCCTACACTTACCTATACTTAAATCTCCGTATTATCCCCAACAATCAACGCATTGCTTTCGCAGTATCCGTAGTTCTTTCCTGGCACAATAATTGTACTATGGATATATAAAAAGCTGTAAACAAACTCGGCACAAAGCAGGAATGGTTTATTACAGCGCACAAGAGGGTGTAGTAATGCGGAAAAGGAGGTAATTTATGATCTATTTATTGGTAGTCATTATTCTCATTATAGTTATCATTAAGATACTATAACGCACGCGAGAATCTTAAAAAGCAAAATTTTTCTCAACCGACCGCCATGCGAGGGATTTCTTAAGGATGACGACGTGTGCTGTTGTTCCGCATTCGTTGTCAACCCTTCGGAATAAAAGTCAACGCCTTTTGGACCAGAGAACGGCGTCGCGTCTTGGTGCGTTTAAATTCCATAAAGAAAACGCGGTACCATATGCAGCTCGAAATCCGGGATCTTACAAAGCTCTATGATCAAAAAAGAGGTCTTCTGCCGACCAGCTTTGATGTAATAAAAGGCGAACTGATCGCTGTTGTCGGCCATAACGGCGCGGGTAAGTCCACCCTCTTGAAAATGCTTGCAAACTGGATCCTTCCGGACAGCGGTCAAGTCCTGATCGACGGGATCGATCTGAGGAACAGGACGGCTGTTGTCAGGAAAGTGGGTTTTATTCCCGAAGTGCCCAATCTTTTCGACTTCTTTTCCGTTGAATACAATCTCAAACTCTTTGCCGCTCTCTTTCAAACACCCTTGCTTCGCGTGGATGAGGTCTTGAGAGAGTTCAACATGATTCCCTTTCGCAAAAACAAAGTACAGGTGCTGTCAAAAGGTTTAAAACAAAGGGTGAACATCGGGCGCGCCCTGTTGGCGGACCCTCCGGTGCTCCTTTTTGACGAGCCGACATCGGGCCTGGACTTCGAAATGACAAAAGAGATCTACCGGCTGTTGATCGGCATGCATGACGCAGGCAAAACGATTCTTTTCACTTCCCATCGGCCTGAAGAGATCAAAAGTCTCGCGACGCGCATCATGGTGCTGCATGAAGGCCGTCTGGTCTTCGACGGACCTCCGCAGAAATATTTTCAATCGGAAGTTCACGAAAATCTGTACGCATGATGAGAAATATATTTATACTCGCATTCAATGATCTGGCTGTCGCATTAAAGAATAAGACAATTTATCTGGTCCTTTTTATTCCCTTATTCGTTTTTATTTCCCTGGGATTGCTGGACCGGACCGACGGGGACGTAAACAAAATAAAAATCGGTCTCATTCAGGAATACGCTTACGCGCCCGAGATCACGCGGAGCGTGAAGGCGGCTGAAAAATCCATTGAAGTTACCTGGGTTAAAAATGAAGAGGAAGGCACGCGTCTTTTGAAAGAACATAAAATAGACGGGGTGCTGGTAAAGAACGAAAAAACGCCCGGCAGTCTTGCACTCCTGGTTTTAAAAAAAGAATCTCTCCCTACCGTTGCCATCGTGCAAAGTTTTTCTGCTTTGCAGAAAGCGGCGGAAGGAAGCAGGCCGAGCTGGATCTCCGACATTAGAGCTCTGTATGCCGGCGGCGTTCAAAGACAGACTTTGCCGACCTGGATCCTGATGCTCGTCCTGCTCGTCGGGTTCATTATTCTTCCGGCCCAGGTCGCCGAGGAAAAAGAAAAAAAACTGCTTCTGGCCCTTCTCCAGACGCCCATACGCGAAGTGCAATGGCTGACCGCCAAATTGATCATGGGAATGGTCCTGATCATCATTGCGGTCGCATTTCTCCACCTGTTGTGCCGATTCGGCACGGTAAATCTCTTCGGCTATATCGCATTCATCGCCGCAGGCAGCTATTGTTTCAGCGCCTTCGGGATCTTCCTGGGCTTTCTTTGTCGCAATCAGGCAAGCGCCAGAACACTGGGCGTTGTCTTTTATTTGCCGCACCTGCTGCCTTCCGCACTGTCCGATGTTTCACAAAAATTGACCGTTGTTGCGCCTTTCCTGCCGTCCTACCAATTGTATCGGCCGCTTCAATCCATGCTGCTGGAAGACGGCAGGATAGCGGACATGTCTTTTGATTGGCTCTATTTAGTCCTCGTGGGGACGTTTCTGTTTTATCTTTCCTACGTGCTGATGAAAAAACGCTGGCTGATGTGATCTCCTGCCGCTATTCATTTTAAAATAGAGAAGCATTTCTGCTTCCAACATGCGGGCCTGATGCTCCTGACTGGATGATTTGCTCCTGCAATAACCGCAGGTGGAGCTGAATTCATTCAGGATCGCTGTCTTCATCTTCCTGAAGGCAGCCCGGTAACGCTTGACGATAGCTGCCAGATACTCCCGTTTGGATCGCGGACTCATAGGAACACCCCTCCTTATAGTATAATTCCGGTGACATAAATTATGAGTCAACGAACTTTTTCAAGATCCAGTTGGGTAACATTTATTGTGAGTCAATTCGCCTACAATACATTAGTGGCATTTATGCAAAATTACTGTTAAAATTGCATACAGAAAAAGCATTCCGTTCGCTTTATCTGCAAAAGCAGATTCCGGATGCACGCAGGGCAGGGTAAGATGTGCGGGGGAAAGGGGACCATATGATTGAAAAGAAAAGGCGCGCAAAGACGGGATCTCTTCAAAAGACCGCTGCCCGCCATAAATCCGTCAGCGTCAAAAAGCCCGGTAAAGCTTTGCAAGCTGTTCCCGAGCGGAACCGATCGCGAAAGATCGACGACAAGAGCTTCACCATCGTCGGTATCGGCGCTTCAGCCGGCGGTTTGGAGGCCTTTGAACAGTTCTTTACGCACATGCCTTCCGACAGCGGCATGGCCTTCATTTTAGTTTCCCATCTTGACCCCACACACAAAAGCATTCTCGGCGATCTCTTGCAGCGCTACACGAACATGGAGATCTTCCAGGCTGAGGACGGGATGCTGGTTAAACCCAACTGCCTGTACCTGATCCCGCCGAACAGGGACATGTCCATCCTGCACGGTTCCCTCCAGTTGTTCGAGCCTGCCATGAGCCAGGGGATACGGCATCCCATTGATTTTTTCTTCCGGTCTCTGGCGGAAGACCAGGGTGAGAAAGCCATCGGCGTCGTCCTCTCCGGGACCGGGACCGAAGGAGCGCTCGGTTTAAAGGCCATTAAAGGGGAAGGCGGCCTCGTGCTTGCCCAGGAGGTAACGTCCGCCAAGTATGACGGCATGCCGGCAAGCGCCCTCGCCACGGGAATCATTGATTACGTGCTGCCTCCGGATAAAATGCCGGAACATATTCTGAACTATATCCAGCGACCCTATTCCAGGCCCCTTCTCCCGGTTGAAACGCCGACGGGGAGGTCCCAGGACTTCCTGCAGAAGATCTTTGTGCTGATCAGGGCCCAGACCGGACACGACTTCTCCCTGTACAAGCAGAATACCATATTGCGCAGGATAGAGAAGCGGATGGCTATTCACCAGATCGAGCGGCTGGCGGACTACGTAACGTACCTCCGCGGCAATCCCTTGGAAACCGAAGCGCTCTTCAAGGAACTGCTGATCAGAGTCACGAATTTTTTCCGTGACCCCGAAGCGTTCGAGGCATTGAAAACGAAGATCCTGCCCCTGTTGTTCAAGAACAGGCCCGCTGATACGCCCTTGCGAATATGGGTCCCCGGATGTTCCACCGGTGAAGAGGCATTCTCCCTGGCGATCATTGTTCGCGAATACCTGCATGAGCTGAAAAAAAACCACAAGATCCAGATCTTTGCGACCGATATAGACAACAGCGCCGTCGAAATTGCGCGAGCCGGCGTCTATTCCGAAAGCATAACCGTTGACGTGTCTCCGGAGCGGCTGGGCGCGTTCTTCGTTAAAAAGGGCTCGACGTTCAAAGTCAAGGAAGATATCCGGGAGATGGTTGTTTTTGCCACCCAGAACCTCGTGAAAGACCCGCCTTTCTCACGGCTCGACATGATAAGCTGCAGAAATCTCCTGATCTATTTGAATGCGGAACTCCAGAAAAAAGTCCTGCCCCTGTTCGGTTATTCTCTGAAGTCCGACGGCATACTGTTCCTCGGCTCTTCCGAAACCATCGGCAACCACGCGGACCTGTTTTCCGTTCTCGATAAAAAATGGAAGATCTATAAAGTCAAGCGTTCCGTTGGCGCGCCGCTGTTCGTTGGCGGGCAGGCCGCGGTTTCGCATGACACCGGCGCGAAGCTGAAACAGGCCCCTGAAATCGAAAAGTCCGGGGCCCCGGGCCTCGGCATGTTGACCGAACAGCTGCTGCTGGAAAGTTACGCGCCGCCGTGCGTGATCGTCGATGAAAAAGGAGATATCTTTTATATCCACGGCAAGACCGGGGCCTTTCTCGAACCCGCCTCGGGAAAAGCGCGTCTCAATGTCCTTGAGATGGCGCGCGATGGATTGCGGCTTGAAATGCGGACGGCCCTCCGCACGGCAGTCAGCCGGGGCAAGGACGTATTGGTCAGCGACCTTCACGTAAAAACCCACGGGGGCTTTCTGACGGTCAACCTGGATGTACGGTCCATAAAAAAGCCGGAGCACCTGCGGGGACTGGTCATGGTCGTGTTTCACGAGGTTGCGCAGGCCAAACGGGAAAAGCCTGCCCGTGGGAAAGCGCTTCCAGCGGAAAGCTCACGCCGCCACATTGCGGAGCTTGAGGAGGAACTCAAGGCCACGAAAGAACACCTCCAGTCGACGATAGAGCAGCTCGAAACCGCAAACGAGGAGCTCAAGTCCACCAATGAAGAGCTGCAGTCGTCAAACGAAGAAATGCAGAGCACCAACGAGGAGATCGAGACCTCGAAAGAAGAGCTCCAGTCGGTCAACGAGGAGCTCATGACGGTCAATGCCGAACTGCAGAACAAGATAGACGAACTGATGCAGGCAAGCAGCGATATGAGCAACCTGCTGACAGGCACCCAGATCGCCACCCTGTTCTTAAGCAACGACCTGATTATCAGGCGGTTTACGCCCACGGCGACCGATATCATCAATCTGATCCAGACGGATACGGGGCGCCCGCTCAGCGACATCTCCTTGAAACTGGAATATCAGGAGCTGGCGCAGGACGCACGGGACGTTCTCCAGACCCTGGCGTCGAAAGAAAAGGAAGTGCGCGGCAATAACGGGCGCTTGTATTTACTGCGTATCATGCCGTACCGTACACTTGCAAACGTCATTGACGGCGTGGTCATCACGTGCATCGATATAACGGGGCAGAAAAAAACACAGGAAGCTCTCAAAGATGCTCTCGATTTTTCCGAGGGCATCGTGGAGACCGTTCGGGAACCGCT
>DAIDTZ010000092.1 GCA_027456925.1 Nitrospirota bacterium | reverse complement strand
AAAACTGCCTTCGATGAGGCCGAAAAGGAACACGACGATCGAAATCATGCTATGCTGTCCTCCGTGTGCTTCATTGTCGACTGAAAATCGGCATGCATGTTCTTGATCCCGTTTTTCAATTCTTCGATCTCCTGCTCGCGGTCAACGAGTTCGGCAAGGGCCGCAACGATGTCGTCATCCTTGAGCAGTTGCTCGGTCGCTTTGGGCAAGGCGTTCTTCTTTTGAAGGTCCACGATCTTGCTGCCGATCGTCTGGTGGATCTCAGCGATACGGGCGTTGACTTCGTCGATCCGGATCCGGAGCCGGACAATCTGGACTTCCGCCCTCACCCGCTCCGCAAACGTAGCGGCAACGGCAGCTGTTTTCTTCGCGCCCTTCTCCATGTCCACAACGACTTTTTTCCAAATGTTCATCGAAACTCCTTGGTACAGGGTCAGACCCCTGCTACTTGCCCCTTGACCCTGTATTTTTGTACTTTATCAGAATACCGCCCAAATATCAACCTACGTTGATCAGCCCCAGTTTTCCCTGCCACTTCCTTCGTACGAGTTCGCGGAGCGCCGGATACCCTGCCAGCACGGGGTCCTTTTGAATGAGGTCGAAGGCCTCGGACCTCGCCTGCTCGACCAGATCGGCGTCACGGATGATGTTCGCGGCGCGCAGGTCCGGAAGGCCGGACTGGCGGGTGCAGAAGAACTCTCCAGGCCCGCGCAGACGAAGGTCCTCTTCGGCGATCTTGAACCCGACATTCGTGCGGCTGAACGCCGTGAGCCGCTCCCGGGCCTCCTCGACGAACATACGCGGCCCCATGAGAATGCAGGAGGACTGGTGGCCGCCCCGGCCGACGCGGCCGCGCAGCTGGTGGAGCTGGGCAAGCCCGAAGCGTTCCGGGTGCTCGATCACCATGACCGTGGCGTTCGGCACATCCACGCCGACCTCGATCACCGTGGTCGAAACCAGGATCTGGATGTCGCCGGCCTTGAACGAGGTCATGACCCGCTCCTTCTCCTGCCCCTTCATCCTGCCGTGCAAAAGACCGATCTTCCAGTGCGGGAAAATGTCCTTCTGCATATGGGCGGCCATTTCCGTCGCTGCCTTGAGATCGCTCTTCTCGGTCTCTTCCACGAGCGGATAGACTACATAGACCTGGCGGCCCTTAACTAGCTCGCTCTCAATGAACTGGTAGGCCTCCCGTCGCTTGCTCTCGAAGAACAGCCGCGCAATAACCGGGCTCCTGCCCGCAGGCATCTCGTCGATCACCGACACATCGAGGTCGCCGTAGACCGTGAGCGCAAGGGTGCGCGGAATCGGAGTAGCGGTCATGACCAGCACGTCGGGTTCATACCCCTTGGACGTGAGCGTCGAACGCTGCAGCACGCCGAAACGGTGCTGTTCGTCGATCACGGCGAGACCCAGGCGCTTGAACTTCACCTGCGCCTCGATTAAGGCGTGCGTGCCGACGACGATCTGCGCGGAACCGGACTCGATCTCCGCGAGGACCGCCTCCTTTTCTTTTTTCCTGTGGCTGCCCGTGAGGGACCGCACCGTAAGGCCGAGGGGCACGGCCAGGGCGCTCATATTTTTGTAATGCTGCTCCGCGAGGATCTCCGTGGGCGCCATGATGCAGGCCTGATAGCCGTTCTCGTTCGCAAGAAGCGACGCGACCAGGGCAACGACGGTCTTGCCGCAGCCCACATCTCCCTGCACGAGCCGGTTCATGGGCCGCCCGGCAATCATGTCGCGCTTGATCTCGGCAATCACCCGCTCCTGGGCGCGCGTCAGGGTAAAGGGCAGGCTTTTTCGCAAGGCTTTCTCAAGGCTGTCCAGGGGCTTGAAGGAGATCCCTTTCTTTTCGGAGATAGTCCCTCGCTTCCTGAGCGCAAGACCCAGTTCCAGGACAAAAAGCTCTTCGAAACTGAGTCTTCGGTGGGCCGGGCTCATGCCGCGGTTCAAGCGGGCAATGTCTTTTTCCTGCGAAGGGAAATGGACTTCGAAATAGGCCTCCGGGACCGGCATAAGAGAATATTTTTTGACGATCTCTTCAGGCAGCATCTCGTGAACGGAAGCGCCGCATGAATCCAGAACAGCTTTCATCATGCTCCGGAGATACCGGACCGACAAACCCGCGGTCGTACGGTAGATCGGCACGGTCCTGCCGGTATGGATAAGACTGTCCGATTCAGTATCGTCCATGATCTCGTAATCCGGGTTGTCGATTTGCGGCAGACCGCCTTTATAGGGATTGGCCTTTACTATGCCCGAGAGAATGACCTTTTGGCCTTTTCTGAACATTTTCTGCATAAAGGCCTGGTTGAACCACGAGCCGATGAGCATGCCGCTCTTGTCCGTGATCAGGAGTTCGAAGATCTTCACCCGCTGTCGTTTGGTCGAGACCACCTCGGCAGAAACCACTTCTCCGGAAACGGTTTCGTAAGAACCATAGGTAAGTCTGCCGATCTTCTTGAGGTTTCCCCGGTCTTCGTAACGCCAGGGAAGATAGGCGAGCGCATCTTCGACCGTGGATATGCCGAGCTTCTGGAGCATTTCTGCCCGCTTGGGACCGATGCCTTTGCAGTATTGAATGGGAGTGTCAAGGCGGAGGCCGGGTTCCGATGCCGGGTGGATCGGCGCAGGCATGCTTACGGGAGCGGCAGGCGGCTCATTCCGGCCTTCCAGCGAGTCGATCAGCACGTTGGCCCGTATTACGTGGTTTCTTTTCTCGTCCGGGGAAAGATGGTCGAAACCGCTGAAGAGGTTTTCAATTTCTGCAATCTCTTCGCGTCCCTTCGCAAGACGCTTCAATTCCGCGACCTGAACCCGCATGAACGGTTCCAGGGCGCCGAGACTATGAAAATGGGCGAAGTTGTCGCGGCTTGCAAAAGCCAGGGGTTTCCTGATCCTGGCGAGTATTGTCTTGAGGTCGTCCACGGTCATGGCCACGGATAATATTAGATTATTTTGCAAGGTTTGTCGAGGGAAGAAAGCGTTTCAAGGGGCGCTGTGATTGCAAAGAATGCATCAGAAATCCAGGGGCTTTTCAGTTCCTTGATGGTTTTGCTCGGCACGCAGTGCGTATAGATCATAGTCGTTCTCACATCCGAATGACCAAGCAGCTCCTGGATGGTGCGAATGTCATAGTTGGCCTGGAGGAGATGGGTTGCGGAATAGTGACGTTTCGTTGGTCACGTTGAGCAGCGCGCAATCCGACACAATCAACCCAATCAATCGGGACGAGGGGGGCGGGTAATCACAGCGCCCCCTTTATTTTACGTCCATCTTGGACACAATATCATTTGACACTATTAACGCCATGCGTTATCATTAGTCATGGTAAAAAGCTTTCACGGCAAAGATACCGAAAAGCTGTTCAACAGGCAGTATTCATCGAAATTTCCGCCTGAGATCCGGCGCGTCGCCTTGAAAAAACTGATGTATCTTGATGCTGCGGATCGCCTTGAAGATTTGAAGGTGCCGCCTGGCAATCGGTTGGAAAAGCTTTCCGGCAACCGCCACGCGCAACATAGCATACGGATCAACGACCAATGGAGGATATGCTTTCGATGGCATCAAGGAGATGCCTACGATGTTGAGATAACAGACTACCATTAGGAGCAAATTATGAAAACGAAAAAGATACCCCCCATCCATCCGGGAGAAATTCTTCTGGAAGACTTTCTGGAGCCTATGGGAATCAGCCAGTACAAGCTTTCCAAGGACATCAGCGTACCGCCTCGCCGCATCAATGAAATTGTTCAAGGGAAGCGTTCAATTTCTGCCAATACCGCGCTGAGACTCTCCCGCTATTTTGGCCTTTCAGAACGGTTCTGGCTCAACCTTCAATCGCGCTATGACCTTGAAGTTGAAAAAGACAAACTGGATGTACGTCTTGCGAAAGAAGTGCGGGTCTTGACTCTGCAACACGCCTAATTCCAACCAGCGCGTACCACAGCGACGCGCCAAAGAGCGGCGCGTCAAGCGCGTGTTAAGCCGCCCCAGAAACTTATTTTACTTTCGATAAAAATCACCCCTTTACGCATGCGATCGGTTTCACGCGGACGACTTTCTTCGCAAGGCCCGCCTGGTGTGCCGCTTCAACAACCTCCGACACATCCTTGTAGGATTCCGGCGCTTCCTCGGCAATGCCGGAATAAGAATGTCCGCGGATCAGAATGCCCTGTGCTTCGAGTAACCTGATGACGTCCCGTCCCTGCCAGGTTCGTTTTGCCTGCGTGCGCGACATGGCCCTGCCTGCGCCGTGACAAGCCGAGCCGAAGGCGGTCTTCATCCCCTCCTCTGTTCCGACGAGGATATAGGACGAGGTGCCCATGGTCCCGCCGATCAGTACGGGCTGGCCGATATGCCGGTACTCCGGGGGAAGATCTATCTGGCCCGGACCGAAGGCCCGGGTGGCTCCTTTGCGGTGAACGTATACTCTCTTTTTCCTGCCGTTGATCGTGTGCGTCTCCACCTTGCAGGTGTTGTGGCTGATGTCGTAAAGCATCTTGATATGCCCTTCGGGGAAGACGTCCGTAAATATCTCCCGAACCAGGTGCGTGATGATCTGGCGGTTCGCAAGCGCGCAGTTGATGCCGGCGCTCATGGCGCCGAAGTACTTCTTGCCT
>DAIDTZ010000091.1 GCA_027456925.1 Nitrospirota bacterium | reverse complement strand
ACGAGGACGGTGACGGCGGGAAAGAGGATCGCGAGCGACGCCATCTTCATCTCCCGCGCTTCGATCTTCTTGCCGAGGTACTCCGGAGTCCGCCCCACCATCAGCCAGGCCACGAAGACCGCGACCACGGAGAACATGAGCATTCCGTACATGCCCGCCCACACGCCGCCGAAGATGATTTCCCCGAGCTGGATGAGAAAGAGGGGCACGAAGCAGCCCATGGGCGTGAACGAGTCGTGCATCGAGTTCACGGCGCCGCACGACGCCGAGGTGGTCGTGGCGGCGAAGAGGCCCGTCCCGGAGATGCCGAAGCGCACCTCCTTGCCCTCCATGTTGCCGCCGCCCGAGAGCGCCGACATCGCCTGGTCGACGGGCACGTGCAGAAGGCCCGGGTTGGCCGCCTGCTCCCGCCAGATGCACACGCCGAGGAGCGGGACGAACACCGTGAGCATCGCGGTGAGGATGGCCCACCCCTGGCGGGTGTCTTTGACCATGCGCCCGAACGTGTACGTGAGCGACGCAGGGATGAGGATAAGCGCGTAGATCTCGAGGAAATTCGTGAGCGCGGACGGGTTTTCGAACGGGTGCGCCGAGTTGGCGTTGAAGAACCCGCCGCCGTTGGTGCCCAGCATCTTGATGGCGACTTGTGAAGCCGCCGGGCCGAGGGCGAGGAGCTGGTCGGTCACCGCCTTGCCGTCTGCGTCGTGCAGTGGCTGGACGAGCGACACGCTGTGGTAGGCGCCGAAGGTCTGCACGACCCCCTGCGAGACGAGGACGATCGCGAGGACGATCGAGAGCGGAAGCAGGATGTAGAGCGTGCTCCGCGTGAGGTCGACCCAGAAGTTTCCCACCGTCGCCGCGTTCGCGCGGAGCGTGGTCTCGTGACGCCCGATCCCTTCGGGCGTGCGGACAAGCCCGCGCACCAAGGCGACGAAGACGGCCATACCCGACGCAGCGCAGACGAAGTTCTGCACCGCGAGGGCGAACATCTGCGTGAAGTAGCTCATCGTCGTCTCGCCGCCGTAGTTCTGCCAGTTCGTGTTCGTAGCGAAGCTCACGGCCGTATTGAAAGCAAGATCAGGCGGGACCCCGGCGAACTTTTGCGGATTGAGCGGCAGCAGACCCTGAAGCCGTTGCAGAAGATAAAGGAAGAAAAAACCCGCCGCGCTGAAAAGAAGCACCGCGCCGGCGTACTTCTTCCAGCTCATTTCCTCCTCCGGCTTGATGCCGCAAAGCCGGTAGAAAAGGCGTTCAAAAGGGCCGAGCACGCGGTCCAGGCCCGAGGTCTGCCCTGCATAAACCCGCGCCATGTAGACCCCGAGGGGTTTTGCAAGGAGCAGCAAAACGCCAAAATATAAAACTAACTGCAAAATATCATTGCCGGTCATGGCAATGCCTCCGGCTTAAGAAGTGCTATCAAGAGATAGACCAGCAAGGCTAAGGCGAGAATTCCGCCGATCCAGTAGAAGATTTCCATCACGTCTCCCTTCCCGCAATTTTACACTCGTTCAACAAGTTTCACGAAAAACCAGCTTGCAACAAAAAGCACGATCGCAATTCCGGCAAACAGGATGTCCATCCGGCTACCTCCTCTACATGGATAAATATAAGCACAACCTGCATTAAATTGCTGCAAAGATTAAAGCCTAAGGAATAAAAAATTCATAAAGGTATTTTTGCAGGATGACGGGGGAGGCGCGGAGTTTTTATGAGAGAAAACGAAGAAAAAAAAGGACCTTCATGACGAAGGTCCCGGTTGTGCATTTACCTGGTTAGGATTTTACGCGAATAGATTTAGATGTCGTAGTACAGGAAGAACTCGTAGGGATGGGGACGAAGACGGAGCGCGTCCACTTCCTTGGTCCTCTTGTAGTTGATATGCATCTCGATCGCATCCTTGGTGAACACGTCGCCTTTCAGCAGGAAAGCGTGATCTGCTTCGAGGTTGTTCAGGGCCTCTTCGAGCGAGCCCGGCATGGAAGGCACTGAGGTGAGTTCTTCCGGCGCCATATCGTAGATGTCCTTATCGAGCGGCTGGCCCGGATCGATCTTGTTTTCAATGCCGTCAAGACCGGCCATGAGCATTGCTGCGAAGGCCATGTAGGGGTTGCAGGACGGGTCGGGAAAGCGGACCTCGATCCTCTTTGTCTTGGGGTTCGCGCTGTACATGGGTATCCGGACCGAGGCGGAGCGGTTCCTGCTTGAATATGCCAGGTTCACCGGCGCTTCAAAGCACGGGGTCAGACGTTTGTAGGAGTTCATGGTCGGGTTCGTGAACGCCGCGATGACTTTCGCATGCTTCAGGATGCCGCCGATGTAGTGAAGGGCCATCTGGGACATGCCGGCGTACTTGTCGCCGGCGAAGAGGGGTTTGCCGCCTTTCCAGATGGACTGATGGGTGTGCATGCCCGAGCCGTTGTCGCCGAAAAGCGGCTTCGGCATGAAGGTAACGGTCTTCCCGTTCCGCTTTGCCACGTTCTTGATGATGTACTTGAACATCATGACCTGGTCTGCGCATTTGACGAGGTTACTGAACCGGATGTCGATCTCGGCCTGGCCTGCGGTCGCCACTTCGTGGTGCTGGCGCTCGACGTAGATTCCGACTTTCTGCATCTCCGCGACCATCTCGGAACGGATGTCTTCCTGGGAGTCGATCGGGGGCACGGGGAAATAGCCTTCCTTGTGGCGGGGCTTGTACCCAAGGTTCGGGTTTTCCACCCGGCCGCTGTTCCAGATGCCTTCCGAGCTGTCTACGTGATAATAGCCTTCGTGGGAATTCTGGTCGAAACGAACATCGTCGAAAATGAAGAATTCCGGCTCAGGGCCCATGTAGCAGGTGTCGCCGAGGCCCGTGGACTTGAGGTACGCTTCGGCCTTTTGGGCGATATGACGAGGGTCCCGGGAGTAGCGCTCTTTGGTGATCGGGTCAACGATATTGCAGATGAGCGAGAGCGTGGGGTACTTGGTGAAGGGATCCATCACCGCGGTCTCCGCATCAGGAACAACAAGCATGTCGCTCGTATGAATGGACTGCCAGCCGCGGATGCTCGATCCGTCGAACCCAAGACCTTCTTCAAAAATGGCCTCGGTCAGTTCATCCACAGGCACCGAGAAGTGCTGCCAGAGTCCGGGGAAATCCATGAACTTCATGTCTACCATCATTGCTTTGTTGTCTTTTGCCATCTTTAATACGTCTTTCGGTGTCGCCATGTTGCTTCCTCCTCTAGTGAAATCAGTTGATAGTTCTCAGTTCTTAGTTTTGAGTTAACAGCGAAAAACTGAAAACTTAAAACGTGCACCTGTTTTTTTATATCTATATCGCCGATTCTCCGCGTTCACCGGTGCGAATGCGGATCACTTCGTCCACCGGCGTTACAAAAATTTTACCGTCGCCGATGCGGCCTGTTTTAGCCGTGGTTTCGATCGTTGCAATGATCTTCGGCACCAATGCGTCGGCGGCAATAATCTCGAGCTTAATCTTGGGAAGGAAATCAACAACGTACTCCGCTCCCCGGTAGAGCTCGGTATGCCCCTTTTGCCTGCCGAAGCCCTTTACATCGGTGACGGTAATGCCTTGTACTCCTATGGAATTCAGGGCATCTTTAACCTCATCGAGTTTGAAAGGCTTAATGACCGCCTCGATTTTTTTCATAGTTGTACAA
>DAIDTZ010000090.1 GCA_027456925.1 Nitrospirota bacterium | reverse complement strand
AAATCGCCCATGCGGAAGAGCAGGATCGCGTCGAGGTGGCGATGCTTGATCTCGCGGTATTGTTTCATGAGAGGGGTCAGTTCGGTCATAATTATGTTTTTTAGGACACCGGAAGTCAGGAACCAGAAAACAGCATGAAAGAATTATAGGCGCCCGGTAGTCGATGATTTTCTCCATTGGCCCGCGGGAGACCCATCATTGATTTTCCCATGAATCCCGGATTCAGGAATCCGACTCCTTGGAGGGGATACTGAGCCCAAGCTTTTTCATCACCAGTTTGATATCCTCCCACACATTCCCTTTCTCCCCCGGACTCCTGAGTAGATAGGAGGGATGGAACGTCGGCATGACCGGGATTCCTTCGTACACCTGCCACTTGCCACGCATCCTCGTGATGCCCTCTTTCGTATTGAGCAGGTTCTGTGTCGGAACATTTCCGAGCGTAACGATGACTTGCGGTCTGATAACTGCGATCTGTTGCTTCACAAAACCGATGCAGGCCGCCACCTCATCGGGCTCGGGATTCCGGTTTCCCGGCGGCCGGCACTTCACAATATTACAAATATACACCTCGGCCCGCTTGTTTCTCATTCCTTTTTCGATGATGTCGGTCAGCAACTGGCCGGCGGCGCCGACAAAGGGCCTGCCTTGCTGGTCTTCTTCAAATCCGGGGCCTTCGCCGACGAATACCAGTTTTGCTTCCGCGTCCCCTTCACCGAAGACAATGGTCTTTCTGCCCTTGTGCAGCTTGCATCTGACGCATTCGCCCAGTTCCTCGCGGATGGAAGCCAATGTTTCCGGATGAACCGAGGAAGTTCTTCCGTCGTCTCCCCGTGCTGACAAGGGGACCGCCTTTATGACTTTCTGGTTCGTGACAGGAGGCGTGGAGGGGCTTGCATCTATCTTTGGCGCACTGTGGGACAAAGGAGCGACAGATGAAGGGACAGCGATGACGCGCACCCCGAGAGCCCGCTGATACTCGAGATGGGTCCTTACCTGTGTTACGATATCCAGCAACTCGCGCTGAATCTCATCCATGGAACACGCACCCTTTTCACTCTGCACTTCGAACCATGAGCTATGAACTCTGAACTAATTCCCCCACTTGAGTTTGCTTCTCAGGATCTCGTAATAGCTCTTCGTGGGGTGCTTGATCAGCCTCATCTTGAACCGGGAACGTTTAATCTCCACAACGTCATGCGGCATAAGCGGGAAACCGATCTGACCGTCAAGGGTGAGCGATACGTCCTCGCTCTGGGAGGTAAGGCACACGGTGACCACGACGGTATCAGGCAGGGCAATGGGCCGGTTCGAAAGCGTATGGGGGCAAATGGGCGTCACGACGAAACAGTGGATCGTCGGATGGATTATGGGCCCGCCCGCGGAAAGAGAATAGGCCGTCGAGCCCGTCGGCGTTGCCACGATCAATCCGTCCGCCCGTAGCGTGGTCAGGTGGCCGTCGCTCACGGTGATCCTGAGTTCCATCATGCGCGCAAGCGCGCCTTTGTTGATCACCGCGTCGTTCAGCACGCGGTATCGCGCTATGTGTTTTCCGTCACGGATAACGCTCGTGGAAAGCATCATCCGGTCCTCGGTTTCGAGTTTGCCGGCAATCGCTTTTTCAAGGTTGTCGTACAGTTCGTCGAGGGATACTTCGGCCATGAAGCCCAGGCTCCCGAGGTTCACCCCGAAGATCGGCACGTTCGTATGCGCATCAGCGACGTGCCGCGCAGCGGACAGGAGCGTCCCGTCTCCGCCGAGCACGATCAGCATTTCGACGAGAGCAGGCAGCTCGGCGCGGTCGTATCCCTTCTGTTTGATCGATGCGGCCGTTTCCCGATCGATAAAAACCTTCTTGCCCCGCGATTCAAGCCAGACCGTCAGTTTCTTTGCGGCTTTCAATGCCGCGGGGATGTCTTTTGCAATTATGCCGATTTTTTTCATGTTGTTTTTTTGACCGCAGGTTTTTCACCGCGGCCTCTTCTCTTAAGTCTTGTTAAGCGTCACCCGCAGATCATCCAGCAATTTCTCATACCGCTCGCCTTCCGCAAGAAAACCGATCTCGCGGCTGTGGTCGTCAACATAGGAAAGATAGACGCTCAGAGCTTCTCCGGGGAGCTCATCCTCGGCGCGGTCCGCCCATTCTATGACGGTCACGCCGTCTGAGTCAAGGTACTCCTCAAAACCGATATTCTCGAGTTCGCCGGGATCAACGAGGCGGTACAGGTCGATATGATAGAACGGCACCCTGCCCTCATACTCATTCACAAAAGTAAAGGTAGGGCTCGTGATATATTTCTCCCGTACGTCAAGCCCCTGCGCGATACCGTAGGAAAAGCTCGTTTTGCCCGCGCCAAGGTCGCCGTACAGGCAAACCGTATCACCGGCTTTCAGGCGCGCGCCGAGCATCTCGCCGATCTTCCAGGTCTGTTCCGGGCTTGTCGTGATCACGCTGAACACTATTATTTAGCCTGCTGGGCCACGGCCTGGACGACGTCGCGCTTGCCGATGATGCCCGTGACCTTCCCGGCTTTGACCACCGGCAGCAGATGGATTTTCTTTTCGGACATGATCGTGGCAATATCGACGATTGAAGTTTCTTCCGTGATCGTGACAACCTTGCGGGTACAGATGTCACCGACCCTGGTGGCGGTCAGTCGTTTCACGTCCTGTTCGAACTTCTTCGAACTTTCGAGATAAATGGCCGCATCGAGGAAGCTGACAACGGTTGGAATGTGCAGCCGCTTGTTCCGATCGATGAGATCGTTGTCGGTCACGATGCCGTACAGAGCTCCGGAATCATCAACGACCGGCACGCCGCTGATCTCATTCTTGACGAGAAGCGACGAGAGCTTTTCGACGGAGCTGTCCGGTGTTACGGTAATGACTTTCTTCGTCATAATATCTTTAGCAATAAGCATAGGGACCTCTCAGGGGAAATAGTTTTTTCATTCTCTTGTTTCTTTTATGGCTTCCGGTATTTTTTCGATCAAATCTCCGGCGATCATCGACGCTTCGCCCTTCTCTTGCGCCGCCAGGTCGCCTGCCCGGCCATGGAGGTACACGCCGAGACAGGCCGACTGAAGAGAAGAATATCCCTGAGCCAGGAGGCTGCCGATCATGCCTGTCAGCACGTCACCGGTGCCGCCTGTTGCCATGCCCGGATTGCCGGTGGAATTGACGTACATCCGGCCGTCAGGCGCTGCGACCACGGTGCCTGCTCCCTTGAGTACGAGGGTCACCTTGTACTTTGCGGCAAAAGAGGCTGCCATGCCGAGCCGGTCCTTCTGAACGTCGGCCGTCGATATTCCCAGCAGCCTCGCCATCTCGCCGGGATGGGGCGTCATGATGACCGGCACCCGGGCACTCCTGAGCACGTCGAGAGAACCGGCAAGGGCGTTCAATCCGTCCGCATCGATTACGACGGGGACGGTGACCTGCTGGACGAAATTCCTCACCATCCGCACAGTTTCATAATGGGTGGAGAGGCCCGGGCCGATCGCGCAAGCGCTCATCTTCATTGCCGATTTGATCAGTTCGTTTTCGGCCCCGATCCCGATCGTACCGTCTATGCTTTCCGCTGACGGGATGCACATGGATTCAAAAACCTGCTGCTGGACGATCGGCACAAGACCAACGGGCGTTGCCACGCTCACAAGCCCCGCTCCGGCCCTGAGCGCTCCTTTGGCCGTCATCACGGCTGCGCCGGCCTTGCCGGGAGACCCTGCAACAACCAGCAAATGGCCGAAATCACCTTTATGAGCATCAGCCTCTCTGCGTCCCATGATGCCCAGGAGCGATTCTTTATTCAATAAACGTACGTTGATCTTTTCCTTTTCTATGACCTCCGAAGGAATGCCGATGTCGGCAACCCGTACGGCGCCGGCATGGCCGGCCCCGGGGAAGAGAACCAGCCCGCGCTTTAACAGCGCCATCGTGACGGTAAGATCGGCCTTGATTGCCGTACCCATTACCCTGCCCGAGTCCGCGTCAATGCCTGTCGGGATATCAACGGCGACAACCGGCCTGCCTTACCCGTTGATCATGTCCACGGCCTGGGCGTACAGGCCCTTAAGAGGCGATGACAGGCCCACGCCGAGCATGGCGTCGACAAGGATATCGGCCCACAGGATGATCTCGGCAAGAGACCGCGAGGATGCGCTCTGTTTGAGCTCCACGTCCATCTTGCGGAGAACGGCAAGGTTGACCTTTGCTTCCCCCGACACCGCGCTGAACGGCGCAAGCAGGGCCACACGCACGGCTACTCCCCGGATACTGAGCCTCCGCGCAAGTGCGAGCCCGTCTCCGCCGTTGTTTCCCTTGCCGCAGATGATGCCGACCCGCACGCCGGCCAGGCCGTCAAAGAATTTATCCATTTCGGCCATGACGGCCGAAGCGGCATTCTCCATCAGGACCGGACCGGGAATCCCGAAGTCCATGACGGCCCTGCGGTCGATATTTTTTATCTGTTGTGCTGTTGCGATTTTCATGGCATTTAAAAATGATGCCTTCGTAAAAAAATAAAAACCACCGCCGAGACGCTGAGACGCAGAGAATAAGACCTTAAAGATTAGTTGGTTTTATCCGCGCCCTCTGCGCCTCTGCGGTTAAATTCGACTTTTTACGAGTTCATCAAGCATCCGGGGACTAAACGGCATCGCCGGCATTGCTGAACGGCACTCCCACCAGCACCACCTGCGCGACTGCGTATCCTTCATCATGAGAGTAACTGAGAAGGGCCTGTTTTACTCCTTTGAGGTCCATGAGGTCCTTCACCCTTCCGGAGAGGTTTAAGATCGGCCCGCCTCCCTCGCCATGAAGCACTTCCATGTCCGTCCACTTGATGCCGGCGCTCCACCCCGTTCCGATGGCCTTCAGCAGCGCCTCCTTTGCGGCAAACCGCGCGGCATAGGGCTGCGCGGGAAATTTCTGCCGGGAGCAGTATTCGCGCTCACGGTCCGTGAACAGCCGCTCAAGAAAACCCTCGTGATTCTTTCCCGCTCTATCGATCCGGTCGATCTTGACCAGATCGACGCCGATTCCGACAATCATGGTTTCCCCCGTTGTAAATCAAATAACGAAAAATGATCTGAGCCTACCGGCGTACAAGTTCCTTCATCTCCCGCACCGCACGGTCCAGGCCCACGAGCGCGGCCCGGGAGATGATGCTGTGGCCGATATTCAACTCGGCTACCTCGGGGATCTGCGCAATTCTCCGGACATTCACATAATTCAATCCATGCCCCGCTCCCACGCGAAGCCCCAAACTGGCCGCCAGCTGCGCGGATTCGGCAATTTTGACGAACTCGCGGTCGCGGTCCTGTTCGGTCTTCGCGTTTGCATAGGCGCCGGTATGGATCTCCACCCATTCAGCGCCTGCTTTTTTGGAAGCAGCGATCTGGTTTTCGTCGGGATCGACGAACAGGCTGACAATGATCCCTCCCTGCCGCAAACGTCCCACGTAGGCCTTCATGAAATCGATCCGTGCCGCAACCTCGAGACCGCCTTCGGTGGTCAATTCCTCGCGCTTTTCCGGCACCAGCGTGGAAAAATCCGGTTTAATATCAAGGGCAATGCGCTGCATCTCGTCGGTTGCGGCCATTTCCATATTCAATTTGGTCTGGACGATCTCCCGGAGCAAACGCATGTCGCGGTCCTGCACATGTCTCCGGTCTTCCCGAAGGTGGGCAATGATGCCCTCCGCGCCCGCAAGTTCAGCGAGCACGGCCGCGGCGATTGGGTCAGGCTCCGTTCCTTTTCTGGCTTGCCGTATCGTGGCGATATGATCGATGTTTGCGGACAATTTAGGCACGAAGGGATCCCTCCTGAAGGGTGCAGTGATGGTAAAGTAAATTCTATCATCTCTCCGTCAAAATATCCAGAAAATTAATCCTTTGCCCGCGATCACCTGTCGCGCCTGGGGAGAAAACCAGGCTGTACGATATCGTTGTTTCGTGGTTGACCAACATTGACGGCTCTGGTATTATTTCACCATCGTTCTTACATCCCTCACGGAGGTGGAAAATATGACACGTGGCCTGAAGCACGTCGGTATCGCATTTTTACTTGTGGCAATTTCAGGTTTATCCGCCTGGGCCCAGGAGTCCAAGATGGTCACGGCCGAAGGAGTGGCGGGCATTCAGGGGAATGCAAAGGATATCGCCCGGGATGCGGCGATCGAGGATGCGCAGAAACGGGCGGTGGAGCAGGCGGTCGGCATCCTGATCGACTCGCAGACCCAGGTCGAGAATTATCAGCTCATCAGCGACAAGATCCTCTCTCAGACCAAAGGCTACATCACTCATTACAGCATCGTAGGAGAAACCGAGGACAGCGGGCTGCTCCGAGTCACGATCAACGCCGAGGTCGCCCTCGGCAAACTGACCGATGACCTCTCGGGCATCGGCATCCTGCTCGGCCAGATGCATAAGCCCAGGACCATGATCATGATCGCCGAGCAGAACATCGGTCCTGAGTGGTACGCCTGGTGGTGGGGAGCTCAGGGACAAACGATGGACATGGGAGTCGTGGAAAACACCTTCATCGACGTGTTCACCCAAAAAGGGTTCGAGTTCATCGACCATGACGCGGCCGAAAAGAACATCAAAGTGACCCCGGCCTACAAGGTCCAGGACCTGACCACTGCCCAGGCGCAGACGCTCGGCAATCAGGCCGATGCCGAAGTCGTGATCGTGGGCAAAGCGGTCGCCAAGTTGTACGGAGACATCGGCGGAGGCATGAAGTCCGCGCAGGCCGACCTGTCCGTCCGGGCAATCCGCACCGATACGGGCCAAATCCTTGCGTCGGCGACCACTCACGGAGCAGCCGTGCATATCACGCCCGAGACCGCAGGGACCGAGGCCCTCAAAAAGGCCGCGACCGCGGCGGCCGAGCAAATGGCCGATAAGATCCTTGCCGTCTATTCCAGGGAAGTCGGCGGCACGAGATCGGTCAATATCGTCGTCTCGGGATTGAACAAGACCCAGTTCGTGAAATTCAAGGACGTGCTCAGAAACCAGGTGCGCGGCATTCAAGGCCTCCATGAGCGCAGTTTCGAGAACAACACGGCGAAGATCTCGGTCGACACCAAGGGCAGCGCCCAAAGCCTTTCCGACGAACTGCTGCTCAAGGACTTCGGCGCCTTCGGCGTGGAAGTGGTAAGCTCGACTGCCAACTCGCTTGAACTGAAGGTCACGCCGAAATAGATCGACGTTCAAAGTTCCAGGTTCAGAGTTCAACGTTTATAAAAAACTCCCTGTCTCGTATTTAACAGACAGGGAGTTTTTTTAAGCAGTCACTGCGAACCCCGAACTATGAACTCTGTACTGTTGTCATCCCACCCCTACCATCCTCTTTGCAGAAATTACCGTATTCTTAAGCAGAATTGCGATCGTAACCGGCCCGACGCCGCCGTGGACCGGCGTGATCAGCGACGCCTTTTTTGAGACAGAATCAAAATCCACATCCCCAACCGTGGACCCGTCAGGCATGACATTGATGCCGATATCAATGACAATGGCCCCTTCCTTCACCATATCAGCCTTGATCAGGCCCGGCCGGCCTGTCGCGGTGCAGAGGATGTCAGCCTCCCTGGTCTCGGCGCCCAGGTCGCGGGTCTCGCGGTGACAGACGGTCACGGTCGCTTCCTTGGCGAGCATCATCATGGCAAGCGGCTTCCCGACCGCAAGGCTCTTGCCCACGATCACGACTTTTTTCCCTTTCGGATCGAGGCCATGGTGTTCAAGCATCCGCATGACGCCGTAGGGAGTGCATGGCAAAAAGGTGGACCTGACGGAAAGAGAGATCCCCGGCTCGAAAAGATGGGATGTCGACTCGTCAGCAGACAATCGACCTACGGATATGGCGCCCTGCCCGTCCACGTCCTTCTCCGGGGCGATGGCGTTCACGACCTTTCTCGTATCGATATGGCGCGGAAGCGGCATGAACACGAGAACGCCGTTCGCGCGTTCATCGCTATTGAGCGTTTTGATCAGGTTCAGAATATCGTTCAATGACGCCGATGCCTTCATCGTATGGTTGAAGATATCGATCCCCGCCCGCGCAGCTGCGCTCTGGATTGCCTGGTAATACATGAGCGAGGACTTGTCCTCTCCCACGAGCAGGAGCGCCAGGCCGGCACGAATAGCGTGTTTCGCCAGCCTGCTCGTTTCTTCTTTTACGACTGAAACGATTTTCGCGGAAAGCTCCCCGCCTTTCATCAGCTGCGCCATACAACCTCCAGGATAATTTTTGACTCAGATTTTCAGGTCAACTTCAAAAGGCTTTTTTCCCGCTTCTGCCGGCTCAGCAGTTCAAACACGCTGTTTCCTTCGCCAGTTCTTTTTTAAATTCAGCAACGTAATGCTGTTTTTCGTCCTCGTTCCATCCGAGTTCTCTGCCCGCGATCCCGGCGATCTGCTCCACCTGACCGCGGCCGCGGGACGCGGTCATGCCGATATGCATTCTGCGGAGAATAATGTCGGAAAGCGTCCTCGCCCCTTCCTCCCTCACGCTGTAGACCACCTGCGCATAAACGTCCTTGCTTTCAGAAGAGATAGCGCCCGCCAAAACCGGATCAGTTTCCCCTAGCGCAAGGATCCTGTCTGCGCGCGATCCGTAAAAGCCGACCAGATGCCGTACGGTGTCCGGCAACGCCTCGTGACGCGCCGCCAGCTCAGGCACTACCTCCCGTAGATAGACCTCATAATCCATAGACAGGCATCCCACAAGGGGTTTCCGGTTGGTCACGGAGCGCGCTTTCCCCCCGATGATCCTGCAAGCGCTGTCAACAACATCCTTCGCCATGTTGCGGTACGTCGTAAGCTTTCCGCCGGCGATCGTGATGATCCTGTGGGACCTGCCTTCCATAATGACACGGTGCTTGCGGGATATTTTGGATTCGCTCGCGCCTGAGAACGCCAGCGGCCTGACGCCTGCATAGGTATACAGGATGGCCTCGCGGGTGATGTTCAGCCCCGGCAGAATGCGTTTGCTCTCCCCAAGCAGGTACTCGATGTCGCTGCTGTCGGCATGAACGTCATCCAGATCGCCGCCATACTTCGTGTCCGTGGTGCCGATGAGGGAATATGCCCCCAGGGGAATGATAAAGAACATGCGTTCGTCCCGGGACGTCACGAACAGCGCCTGGTCGGACAATTTCGGCATCACGAGGTGGACCCCCTTTGTCGGGTAGATGATCTTCTGATGATCGATGTTCCCCGCCTGCCTCACCTTGTCGATCCAGGGCCCTGCCGCGTTAATCAGGACCTTTGATTGGAAAACCTGCCGCGTTCCCGCAAGCATATCCCTTGCCGTCACGACGACGCCGCCATTCGTATCTTCTATCTTCTCCGCCTTGACGTAGTTCAGGAGCTTCGCCCCGGCCTCACGGGCCGAAATCACGTTCTCGATCACCAGACGTTCGGGCATCAGGATCTGATGGTCATAAAAGAGCGCGCTGCCGGCAAGATTCTCCCGGTTCAACCGCGGTTCGAAGCCGAGCGTCTGTTCCCTGTTTGAAGTGAAGTAATGCGGAATATCCTTCTCATGCGAGAGCAGGTCGTAGAGATGGACCCCCAGGGAGATCACTGCCCGTCCATGGGGGTCTCCCTTATAGATCGGGATCAGGATCGGCATGGGATGGATGAGGTAAGGCGCCTGGCTGCGCAGGATGGCGCGTTCGCGAAGCGACTCGGCAACCAGGTCCATCTCGAAATTGGCGAGGTACCGGAGGCCGCCGTGGATCAATCTCGTGGACTTGGACGAAACGCCCGAGGCGAAATCTCCCTTTTCAAGAAGCAGGCACGACAGCCCGCGCAGCGCCGCATCGCGCGCCGCGCCCGCCCCGGTGATCCCGCCGCCGATGACGATCAAATCGTAGATAGTTTCGTTATCAGCCATTCCGCAATAGTTCTTTCAACACACCCGGCTTGTTCGAATAGATGCCGTCCACGCCCCATCCTATGTACTTCCGCATTTCTTCTTCCTCGTCCACGGTCCAGACGTACACCTGGATCCCCTGTTCGTGGCAGGCTGCAAGCAGTTTTTCGCTCACGGAATTGCACCGCAGGCTGATGATGGAATATCCCTGGGCCTTGTATTTCGGAACGTTGCGTGGAGTAAAAACATCGTAGATCACCGATGTTTGCGCTGAAGGAAGGACGCGGCGGGCGGCGCGGACTTCATCCTCCTTGAACGACGACAGGAGAACAAGACCGGCATAATCCGACGATGCAAGATGCCGGGCCGTCAAAACGCCCGTGCCGTCACCCTTCAATTCGAGATTCAAACCCGCTGCTC
>DAIDTZ010000089.1 GCA_027456925.1 Nitrospirota bacterium | reverse complement strand
AATCAATATCACGCGGAGGAACATATGTTTGAAGGTTTGTTTCAGCCCCTGCACCTGATGTCATTCTCGTGATCATTTTGATCGTCTTCGGAACTTCGGTGATTTATTATCAGCCGAGATCAACCACGAATAGAGCGTTCTTCAGCGCCGTGGTTATACAAGTCTTTCTCATTCTTCAATAATAATTACCCTGCCGAAGGTTTTTCCAGAGATCCGTGTTTAAACATATAGAATGAACTGCGACTACTGTAAAGATAAGTTATCGGCATTTATAGACAACGAACTTTCCTTTGAAGAGCGGTTGCTGATGGAGGAGCATCTAAAGATCTGTCCCTCCTGCGCACAAGAGGCGGAAATGCTTAAAAAGCTCGGCGTATTATTTGAGAGTATCCCTGAAGAGACGCTTTCGCCGGTGTTTGTGCAGACAACCGTCAATCGGGCTGCTGCCATGCCGCGACACTCATTCCGGGGAAAGCCCTTCCTTAATCCCGCACTCACTCTTATGCGCAGCATAGTTGCCCTTGTCTTTGCCCCTGACGGCTATGGCGCTGCCGGCAGGAAGAATCTTTCCTCGCGCGGATATCTGCGCACTTTTGACGACTCTCCTCCGGGATCGTTCGCGGATGTTTACCTTACTGTCATACAAGGAGGCGGCAAGTGAAGGATATTTTCCTGGTCCTCCTTTCCGCAATCATCATTATTCAGCTCGTTGTCAGGCTTATCGCAAGAGGGCGTCAAAAGCCCATCAGAGGCTATCTTGACATTATCGCCCTGACCGCAGAGCAGAAGCGACGGGTCGAGGAGATACGCAGGGATTTCCTGCCGCAAGTGGAAGGAATCCGGCAGTCGCTTCGTCAGAAGAGGTTGCAGCTGAATGACCTCCTTTTTACCGAGGCTCCGGATATGAAGACGATCGCGGAAAAAAGCAATGAGATCTCGGCCCTTCAGACAAAGCTTGAGCGGGAAGTGATCGACCACATCCTTCAGGAAAAGGAACTCCTCAGCCCGGAGCAGAAGAGGGAGTTCTATCGGTTGATCCGGAAGGAGTTCGAAAAAGGCGGTCTCGGCGTCCATGGCGAACGAGGCAATGTGAAAGATCGATAAATTCCTGATTGGAGAAACGGTTATGAAGGTCGGAGACGCGTCCGTAAAAAACATTTTAAAGGTATTTCTCAAGATCGGCGCCTTCGCGTTCGGCGGCGTCTATTCCATGCTTGCTTTTTTTGAGCGGGAACTGGTGCAGAAAAGGAAGTGGCTCAGCCAGGAAGAATTCGCCGAGAGCGTGGTCATGGGACAGCTGACTCCCGGCGCTCCTATCGTCAATACCGGCATATTCATCGGTTACCGGTTAAGGAGGTTGAAAGGAGCGATTGCCACCGTTGTCGGCCAGGTCCTGCCTTCTTTTGTCATCGTCCTGGTCCTTTCCTACCTGTATATCAAGTACAAAGAAATCGCTTTGCTTAAATCCGTGCTCAAAGGGATCGGCGCGGCAGTCGTCGGCCTCATTGCCTCGGTTGTGTATTCCATGAGCGGCAAACTTCTGAAGGAGTACAAAAGCGTATTGATTGCCGTCATCGCCTTTGCGTGTCTCGCGATATTCAAGCTTAATCCGATCGCGCTGATCGTCGCCGCAGGCATTGCCGGGTTGATCATATTCAGGGGAGAACGGCAAAATGGAAATTCTTAAGTTCTTCTGGACGATCTTTTACATCAACCTGTTTACGATCGGCGGCGGCTATGTCATGCTGCCGCTCCTTCAGCGTGAGGTCGTCGATCACTACCACTGGCTCGGCAACAAGGAGTTCATCGACAGCATCGCTATCGGCCAGGTCACCGCCGGGCCGCTCACGATCATGAACGTGTTCATCGGTTACAAGATATTCGGGATAGGGGGCGCTCTTGGCGCGGTTATCTGCTCATACCTGCCCTCGATCATCGTGGTAACCATTGCCAGTCATTATTATTTAAAGTTTAAAAACTCATGGATTGTCAAGGCGAGCTTCAAAGG
>DAIDTZ010000088.1 GCA_027456925.1 Nitrospirota bacterium | reverse complement strand
GACGGGCGTTGAGTATAAAAAAAAATACAAGGTTTTCTGGATCCCGCCCGTTATTTTCAAGGGCCCGGGGGAGAAGGTGCTTCTGAGGATCCCCGGTGTGGTGACGAAAGAGGATTTTAAAGATCTGCTTTGCCATGAAGTGGGCATGAGCGCCTTTTGCGCCAAATAAAAAAAGGTTTTCGAGTTTCGGCGAGGCGGTGCGCCAGGGAGCCGGAGGGGAAGGAGGCGTTATGGTAAAAGGTTTCCCGCCCGCCAAGTCAAATCATTGCAAAAAGAAAGGAGGAAAACAAGTGAAGATCGGTACTGTTACCGCATTCAGCCTGGCTCTCGCACTTGCTGCCTTGCCGGCGGTTGCGCCGGCCGCAGGCAACGCCGAGAACGGCAAGAAAATTGTTGAGGCAAAAAACCTCGGAAACTGCGCGGCATGCCACGTCATTCCCAACATGGAGTTCCCGGGAGATGTGGGGCCGGATCTTGTAGCGTCCATGCAGGGATTTACGGAAAAGGACAGGGGCACGGTACGGCAGTGGGTATGGGACGCAAGGGCGTTCGATCCGGACACCATAATGCCGCCTTTCGGCCCGAACAAACTTCTCACGAATGCCGAAGTAGACGATGTCGTTGAATATCTCTACAGCATTCAGAAAAAGTAGTTGCTCAAGCCAGCCGCCCGCTTTGGCGCAAGGCGCTAGAACAACCGGCCTGAGCAGGCGAAAAAATAATGAAGGAGGCAAACACGATGAAGCAGAAAGATATGGGACCGGCGCTTACGAGGAGGACTTTTATCAAATCTGCGGGCGCTGCCTGCGCGATGCTTTTTGTAGCGGGTTCCCTGCCGTCGCTCGTGAGGCCGGCAACAGCGGCGCCGAATGAGAAAAACATCAACGACGTCCTCAAGAAGCAGTTCGGCAATAAAAATGTGACCATGTCGCATGTCGACATCAAGGCCCCGATAATCGCGGAGAACGGGGCCGTCGTCCCGATCACCATCACGTCCGATCTGCCGATGCGAAGCGACGACTATGTCAAGAAGATAAACGTATACGCGGAAGGGAACCTCGAGCCCTATGTGGCAAGCATTGATCTTACCCCCGCAAACGGCAAGGCCGAATTTGCGATGAGGATAAAGATGAGGAAAACGTCGAACGTACGCGTGGTCCTGGAAACGAGCAAAGGGCGGCTCTACGGGGCTGCCAAGGCGGTCAAGGTGACCATCGGCGGCTGCGGCGGGTAAACTGTCGTAGCTATGCCTATACCGGGAAAAGGGCTCAAGGAGGATATATTATGGCTTCTGTAGGGAAGATAAAGATCAGGGTGCCGAATACGATAAAAAAGGGCGACATCATCCCCGTGCAGGTGCTTGTCAGCCACCCGATGGAAACGGGAATGAGGAAGAACAAGGACGGCAGCGTGATCCCCGCCTATTACATCAATGATGTGGACGTCTTTTACGGGAACGACAAAATAACTCATTGCGATTGGACCATTGCCGTCAGCGCCAACCCGTTTATAACCTTCTACGTGAAAGCCGACAAGGCGGCGCCTATCAGGATCGTGTACAAGGACATCAAGGGAGGAGTTTACGAGCAGGCGGTCCAGATCAGCCCTCAATAGCGGAGACGCGAAAACAATCAGGAGGTAAAAGGGAATGAGCAGGTTAATCACGAGAACTCTGATTTTGGTTGCGTGCGCATGCTGGGTGTTTCCCCTCGGCGCAGGCCGGTACGCTCTCGCCGGGGATGGCTCCACCCCCCCCGGAATAAAGGAATATAAGCCGAATATCTCGACCCAGGAATACGAGAAGAGATACAAAGCGGTGTACGGCAAGTTTACCGAGCAGATGGCCCAGGAGGGGAACCCGGCCGATTTCATGCTGGATGACGGCAAGGACCTTTTCGGCAAGGTTGAAGGCGCCGCGGGCAAATCCTGTGCGAGCTGCCATGGCGCAAACGGAGAAAAGCTCAAAGGCGTCGCGGCAACCTATCCCAAATACGACCCCGAGCTTAAGGGGATAGACACGGTGGCATTGCAGATAAACCGGTGCCGGAAGGAGCAGATGGGCGCTCCGGAGTTGAAATATGAATCCGATCCCCAACTGGCCCTCGAGCTGTACGTCAAGTCTCTCTCGAACGGCGTGCCGATCAACGTGAGCATAGCCGGCCCGGCAAAGCCTTTTTACGAGGCAGGCAAGGCGTTCTATTACAAAAGGTACGGGCAGTTCAACTTCAGCTGCGCTTTATGCCATGTGAAGTATGCCGGCCATATGATCAGGGCCAATCTTCTTTCGAACAACAGGCACCATGCCGACCATTGGCCTTCGTACAGGCTGAAATGGGGCGCGACGGGCTCTCTCCAGAGGCGGTTCAGGGGGTGCAATAAGAACGTAAGGCAGAAGCCGGAGCCTTTTCAGAGCGAGACGTACCGCAATCTGGAACTCTACCTTACGTACCAGGCTAACGGGGTCCCCATAGAAGTCCCGGGATTCAGGATGTAAGCAGGCCAAACACGAAATGAGGAGGACCGGATGAGCATCACAAGGCGAAAATTTATTCAAATGCTGGGGCTGGCGGCCGGAACCGCGACCCTGGCCCCACTTACTCCCGCGGCCCTCGCGAAGAGCCTGAAGCCCGGGAACCTTCTCAGCTTTGCCGCGCAGGGCAACCTCACGCTGGTGCACACCACGGATACGCACGCCCAGCTTGTCCCCATTTACTACCGGGAGCCGGATACGAATATCGGGGTTGGTGAAGACAAGGGGCTGCCTCCGCATATCACGGGCAGGGATTTTCTCAACTATTACGGCTACCAGCCGGATACCGTGGAGTCTTATGCGTTTACATGCGACGACTATGCCAAGCTTGCCAGGGAATACGGCAAGATGGGCGGCTTCGCCTATATCGCGACCTTAATAAAAAACATCAGGGCGGAAAGGCCGGGAAAGGTGCTTCACTTAGACGGGGGGGACACCCTGCAGGGCTCGGCCACGAGCATGTGGACGGCGGGCGAGGACATGGTTACGGCGGCGAACAAGCTCGGCTGTGATGTTATGACCGGCCACTGGGAGTTCACCTACGGCCAGGACCGGCTCCAGGAGCTGATAAAAAAGATGAACTTCTCCTTTGTCGCCCAGAACGTGAACGACGCAACATGGGGCGACCCCATATTCAAGCCCTATGTCATAAAACAGATCAACGGGCTGGCTGTTGCCGTGATCGGCCAGGCCTTCCCCTACACGCCCATAGCGAACCCACGGAGGTTCATACCCGACTGGTCCTTCGGCATAAAGGACGATCATATGCAGGCGCTCGTCGATGAATTAAAGGCCAGGAAGGTAGACCTCATCGTCGTGCTTTCCCATAACGGCATGGACGTGGACAGGAAAATGGCCGGAAGGGTAAAGGGGATAGATGTTATTATGGGCGGTCATACCCACGACGGCGTGCCGAAGCCGGTGATCGTGGGCAGGACCCTGGTCATCAATTCCGGCTGCTACGGTAAATTCGTTTCGAGGCTCGACCTCGATGTTCGCGGCAGGAAAATAGAAAGCTACTCCTTCAGGCTCATACCGGTCATGTCCGAGATCATCAAGCCGGACCCTGAAATGGAGAAACTCGTCGGGGACCTTCGCGCCCCTTACAAGGACAAGCTCGGCGAGGTGCTGGGCCATACCGAGACCCTGCTCTACCGGAGGGGCAACCTGGACGGCAGCTTTGACGACCTGATCTGCGATGCCCTGGTAGACCACTACAACGTGGATTTTGCGTTCTCGCCCGGCTTCAGGTGGGGCAGGACCGTGCTCCAGGGCCCGATCACGGCTGAAGACGTTTATTCGCAAACCGCGCTTACCTATCCCAATACATATAAGGCCTCCATGAAGGGCAGCACGATCAAGAACGTTCTCGAGGACATTGCGGACAACCTGTTCAATCCCGACCCCTACATGCAGCAGGGCGGAGACATGGTCAGGACCAGGGGGCTGGATTTCAGCATTCACGTCAACGAGCCGATGGGCAGAAGGATCCAGGACCTGAAGGTCCGCGGCAAATCCGTGGACCCCGGCAAGGAATACACGATGTCAGGCTGGGCTTCCATGGCGGAGCAGCCCGGACCGCCGGTGTATGACATTGTCATCGACTACATTAAGAAGAAGAAAACAGTAAATGTTCTTAACGACAAACCCCAGCTGGTCGTCTGACGCCGGGTCTTTATCCGGTAGATTTTTACTTTTACGAGAACATCAGATCCTGATTGCAAGCATTGAAGCGGATGCTCAAAAAACGTTTCCAGTTTTTCAACACCGTTTGGGAGGAATGAATGTCAAAGGGCAGAAAAATTCTCGGCGCTGCAATGATGCTCGGCGCGTTTCTCTGGGTTGTTTACTTTATCGCAAAGATCAAAGGATATGCTTCTCCCGACGCCGGGACGCTGTCGGACGAACAGATAGCTGCTGCCAAAAATTCCATCCAAACCGCGGTCATCATTTCCGGTTTATTGCTCGGGGGGCTTTTAGGGGCCATTGTGCAGCAGTCGAAATTCTGCATAGCCGCGGCCTGCCACAATATCGTGACCACCTATGATCTGACCCAGACGCGGGCCTATGCCATGGCGCTCTTTGTCGCGATACCCGCCACGCAGCTGCTTTACCGATCAGGTTCGGTGGACATATCCCGCAGCATCTATATAGCTTCCCCCTTTACCTGGCTCAGCTACATTGTCGGAGGGTTCATTTTCGGCGTGGGCATCGTGTATGGGGGCGGCTGCGCGAGCAGGATCCTCGTCAGGGCCGGAGAGGGCAACCTGGGAGGGCTGGTAAGCGTCCTCGCGTTTATTCTTTCTTCCGGCGCCACACTCTGGGGCATCACGGCAATGGTCAGGGTGAATTACTTCGACAAATTGACCCTGGATCTGAAGGACCAGTACCTTCCCCATATGATCGGCTTTGTGCCGGCATGGGTCCCGGTCCTCGTCATAGAGGCTGTCCTGCTTATCTTCATGCTGCGTGGCCCGAAGGCCTCGGAATGGCGCGGGCTGAAATGGCCGCTGGCCGGGGCCGCCATCGGGGTGATCGTGGCGCTGGCCTGGTGGGTCAACGGCGCGGCATTCAAGGCAATGCCCGTTGTGGACTCGTTCTCTTTTACCGGGCCCGACGACCCCACGCTGCTGCAGGCATGGAGACCCAAGAGCCTGACCTTCGCGCTCGCTGATGCGGAGACATTCAGGTACATCATCCTCTGGACGGGAGAGACCATCAATTTTGCCGTGGCCACGGTGCTTGGAGTGATTGCCGGCTCTCTGGTTTCCGCCCTCATCAGCGGCACGTTCAACTGGGTTGCCCCGCCGCTCCAGCAGTTCAAGTACAACCTGGCCGGCGGGCTGCTCATGGGCTTCGGGGCCGTGCTTGCAATGGGATGCAACATCGGGCAGGGCTTAAGCGGGATTTCCACGCTCTCCCTTGGGAGCATCCTCACCATGTCGTTCATCTTTGTCGGCGCAATTGCCGGGGCCAAATACATGACCTGGAGGATAATGAGAGAAGCATGAACCCGGTTTCCAAAAAAAAGGGATTGCTGCGCGCGCTGCTGCTTTTGGCAATGGCGCTGGTACTGCTGTCGTCTTTCCTGCACCCCGGCTTTGCGGCCGAGGCCGGCAACTATGCGGTCGTCATACGTTCCGTGCAGGGAGATTTCGACAGCGTGTGGGACGACCTGAACACGGCGCTTACCAACCGGGGGCTTGTGGTGTCCGGCGTTTCTCACGTGGGGAAAATGCTCGACCGGACCGGCAAGGCCCTGGGCAGGACGAAAAAGATATTTGCAAGGGCCAAGGTGCTGGAATTTTGCAGTGCCGTCGTTTCAAGGGACATGATGGAGCAAAACCCCGATTTTATCGCGTTCTGCCCTTACAAAATTGCGGTCTATACTCTTCCCAATGAAAAAAATAAGGTTTATCTTTCCTACCGGCGCCCCCTCTGGAACGACAAAAGCGGCAAGGCCGCGCTTGACGAGGTCGAAAAACTGCTCGACGGCATCGTCCGTGATGTCGTCGGGCAAAAGGATTAACGAGGCGAGCCTCGGACCAAAATCAAAAGCAAAGCATCGCGCGCGAAGCCGCAAAGCCGCAAAGAAAGACAGAGGCATTGATTTTCTGTTTGCTTTGCCAGTTCAAGGAAAAATATCAAAAAGCCCTGCAAGAAGCCTTTCCAAACATTACAATAATCATCGGCACCCACCAGGAACATATTAGTCCCGAAGAGTTCAGGCAGCGCGTGAAGCGGCTTTTCTGCCAGCCTCGCAAGACCATGATCGACGTGATCCTGAATAAGGACGAATAGAACATCTCCGCTTGTCCCCACGCCAATCCTCAAGTAACCCGCTGACGGCAATCGTGCTATACTTTAATGCAAAGCAGTTTTCCCCTTGAAAGGAGAGATCCATGTCCTATTATTTCAGCAGAACCGTGCAGACAACTTTTGATGATGCCGTCAACCGGGTGATTCAGGAACTGAAAAAAGAAGGGTTCGGCATCCTTACGGATATCGACGCGCAAGATACGCTGAAGACAAAACTGGGCGTCGAT
>DAIDTZ010000087.1 GCA_027456925.1 Nitrospirota bacterium | reverse complement strand
GCAGAGCGTCTTGCGGCCATGCTGCCTAAATTTTGTGTGGATATATCCTTCCTCGCCGCCAAAGCCCCGGAAAGCAGTATTAAATCCGAGCCAGGCGTCTTTTCTGCAGCCGAACAAACCCATGCCCATCATCGGGATCTCGTAGCGGTCCGCTTCGTCCGGACAGGACGTGTTCCGCCAGGTGCCCCACATCTGGCCCCGCCACTCGTCGTTGAAGGCATCGGCCGTGGTGCGGTTGTCGTTGTAGAGCAAGGGGCCCTGCAGGAGGTCCCGGCAGTCCGGATGGGCAGACACCCAGTCACGGAAGCGCTTGATCGCGCCAGGGGGAAGCAGGACGTGGCTGTCGATCGATATAACCCACTCCCCTTTTGCTTCGACGAAGATGCGGTTCTTGGCATCGGCGGTGCCCTTTGCGTCGGTCCACCGGACGTAGCGGATATCCGGAGACGCGCAGCCGTTCACCGCGTTCTTCAGCTCGTCGTCTCCGAAGTTGTCGATGACGAGAATTTCCGTATCGGTCAGGTCCTGGTAGAGATGCAGGGCCTTGACGGTGAACCACGCTTCTGCGTGATTGTTATATGAGGCCATGCCGATGGTGAGCTTCATGAAGCTGCTCCTTAAAAAAGTTTTCTCGCAGAGTCGCAGAGTACGCAGAGAAAGCTAAAGTCTTTTTTGGGTTTCTAACCCAGGGCTTAAAAGCCGTTGACTCCTCTGCGCCTCCGCGCCCCTGCGGGAAACTGATTTACGCAACCTTCGTTCCTTCCGCCGCGGCGAAGCAGGTATCGCAGGCGTCCGGGGCCGGCACGAAGATCGTTCGGAGATTGCCGTTGCCGTCGTCTTCCACGCTGTTCGAGCACCGGCAGTTCGGATGAATCTCCGCTGGACCGTTCACGAAGCCGCTCGTGTCCACGCCGCGCGCGTCCCATTCGTCCTTCTTCGCGTTCTCGGCCGCGGCGCCCATCTCGGTGCGCGCGAGCCGTTCCCAGACAGTGTCCATATCGCTGAACTCGGATTCCAGGTCGCTCGCGACATCAAGCGGGTTGACGCCGTTCGTGACGCCGTCTTCCATGACCTGGATGATGTTCTTGACCGCGTCTTTGGCATCGGAGGAGACGAGATCAAAACCGTTCTGGGCGAGCTGATCGAAGACTTCTTTGTTCTTGAGAATGTCGAGGAGCGGCCGGTCCTTGCCCACCAGGTTCGCGGCCTGGATGAGCCCGGCGCTGTACGCCTGCATGTAGGCCCAGCGGACGGAACTGTCCGGATCCGTGGGGTCGTAATAGCCGAGATATTGCTTCAGCGCGTCCATGATCTGCTTGCGCTGATCGTCGGAGAAAGAAAAAGGGTCCGGGGTCCCGGGTCCGGGGTCCGGGGAATCTTTATTTTGTGGCCCATGGTTGCCGGCCCCTTGGCCCATAGGCTGGCTCAAGCCGGCAATCTTGAAAACCTTCTGCTTCATCTCGTTCCAGTCATACTTCAGTTCCTTTTCGTACTCGGCCTCAATGGCATCTAGTCTCGGCCAGGGAATGGGACGCTGGAGCTCTTTATGCTCGTGGTTAGGATCTCCGTGGGATTTGCCACAGGAGCAAAGACCTTTTTTATGTGCGGCCTTGGAGACCGTCCCCTCACCCCGACTTGTTCCAGAGGAAGAAACGGGATGTGATGGATCATCTCCCACGGGGGAGAGAGGAAGTTTTTTTACCGGACCCTGGACCTCGGACCCTGGATCCGTTGCTATCGTGAACTTCGCCGCCTGCAACTCGGTGAGCGAATACTTTTTTCCGCCGTACTCGACAAACATCGGCACGGCTGCGGCTTTAACGGGATGCAAGACCGGGAACTTCATACCGCCGATCTCAACGCTCAACTGCTGGCCGCCGACCTGTACCTGCGTGTCCTGGTTGACTACCTGACCGGCGCCGGGCTGTCCGGTCAAGCGCATCATGCGGGCTTGCGCTTTCAGGAACTCGGCCTGGGCCTGGGCCACGATGTCGTGCAGGTTCGGGGTCTCGTAGTAAAAACCCCAGTCTCCCGGAATGTCCGGGCTCAAGGTGGTTGTCTGCCACTTGTAGCCGCGGAGCTTGAGGACCGTGGAAAGGAGGCGCATGGTCTCGGGGATCTCGGTGAGCTGGCGGATCTTCGCGTCCTGGAGCACGGTCTCGACTTCCAGGGTCGCCATGCGTTCGGTCGTGGACCAATAGATGCCGAGCATCCAGGCGGGCAGGCCGGTCTTTGACACCAGGCCTTCAAGAGCGTGGCGCGTCGGGATCTCGTACTGAAAAAGCTGGCCTTCGTGGCCGACGACCTTGATCTCGACTTTGGAATCCGCTCCTCCGGCGGTTACGATGTCTCCGCTCATCCCCCGGCGCTTGGCGCCCAATACCCGGCTGATCGTTTCTTCGAGCTTGGTTCTCCGGGTTTCCGCGTTTTCGCTCTTGCTGTTCCCGGAGTAATGGGCGTGGAATACCTGGTCCCCGAAGCGGTCCGCGGTGTTCTTCATGCTGGTCTGGAGCGTGGCGAGGATCGAGGCGCAAAACTCCGTTGACCGGAAAAGCGGGGTCCCGTAGGGATCGCTGTTCTCGTTGTCGATCGAGAAATAGAGCTTGTTCGCCATGTTGAGCGGGATCTCGTTCCAACCGTTTATCACAACCGGCATCCCGTAGCGCGGGTTCAGGATGTGATGCATGAGCTGGCTGGGATCGGTATAGACCTGGTTGGCGTTTCCGAAGGCCCCGCCCGAGGTCCCGGCAATAGGATACGTCGACGCGAACGCGAGCGGATAGCGGTACCAGGGCACTGATCTGCCGTCCTTGTCCAGGCGGAAGGTGATGTACTTGGAGTCCGCTACCTTGATTCCGGCGATATCGGACAGGTCCGGAGTGGTCACAAACTCCGAAATGGCAAGGCCCTGCTCGAAAGTCTCGTTCCACGAATTCTGGCGGAAGGCGTGCATGCCCTTTTGCATGTCGTTCACGGGCACGTTCAGACAAAAGTCTTCGAGGGTCTTGACGAGCGCCTGCTTGTCGCCGATGATCTTGAGCGTGCCGTTCAGCGAGATAAGCCGACGGATCGCCGAGTCGAAGAACGGTATGGCCTCGCGCAGCACCTCATAGAAG
>DAIDTZ010000086.1 GCA_027456925.1 Nitrospirota bacterium | reverse complement strand
GGGTGGAACGGCAGGGGGAACGATTTCTGTCGCTCTTCAATTACCGCCTCCAGCACAAACTCATCGGTTGGCATTACGTGCAAACTATCGAGCCGAAGCTGTCACGGCTTACCTTGACCGTTTCCACGCAAAAAGTATCGACTATGCATCCGGCGGACCTTGCCGAGATCATCAGCGAAGTATCGCAACGGGAGCGAACTGCGATTTTCGGAAGCCTCGACGTGGACACGGCAGCCGAGGCGCTTCACGAACTTGAGCCGCGCGTGCAGGCGGATATCATAGATGACATGTCCAAGGAACGGGCGTCCGACATTCTCGAACGCATGCCGCCTGACGAGGCGGCGGATGTTCTCGGAGATCTGCCCGAGGCCAAGGCCCAGGAACTCATCGGGCTCATGGAAAAAGACGAGGCCGAGGATGTGCAGGAGCTTCTGGAACATGAAGAAGACACTGCGGGCGGTATTATGACGACGGAATACCTTTCCTTTCCGCCGGACATGACCGTGGATGAGGCAATCCGGGAACTGCGGCTCGAGGCCCCGAACGTGGAGTCCATTTATTACCTGTATATCCTCGATGCGAACGAGCTGGTGGTCGGTGTCGTATCGCTCAAAAACCTCATTCTCGCGCTGCCGCAGACGCTGCTGGGCGACATCATGAAAACGCCGGTGAAGACGCTTCCCCAGGACGTCGCGGAGAAGGACGTTGCGGAGTTCATATCGAAATACAATCTGCTTGCCGCCCCCGTGGTTGATGAAAACGGGTTCATGCGGGGCATTGTGACGGTGGACGACGTCGTGGACTTCCTTCTGCCGACCGCTTCCCGCAAGAAGCGACGAAAAAGATGATACCCGTGGCGCCCTCCTGCAGCGGCAACGACGGCACGAAAAAAATCTCCGGTTTTTTAAGGATTCCTTGTGATCAATAAACGAAAAATACTCGTCTTCCTGTCCGTGCTCGGTCCGGGCATAATCACCGCCAATGTGGATAATGATGCAGGCGGTATTGCCACCTATTCCGTCGCCGGGGCTCATTTCGGATATTCTCTTCTCTGGACGCTTATTCCGATCACCATCGCGCTCGTTGTAGTGCAGGAGATGGTGGCCCGCATGGGTGTTGTGACCGGGAAAACGCTGGCGGATTTGATCAGGGAAAACTATGGCGTTAGATTAACCTTTTTTCTCATGCTGAGCCTCCTGGTTGCGGACATGGGCAACACGGTGGCCGAGTTTGCAGGTTGGGCCGCGGCCATGGAAATCTTTGGTGTGAGCAAGTACCTTGCGGTTCCCATCGGAGCCTTTGTTGTCTGGCTGCTCGTTGTAAAAGGGACTTATCGATTTGTTGAACGCATATTTTTGATAGCCTGCACGGTCTATTTTACCTATGCAGTTTCAGCCTATCTCGTCCATCCGCCCTGGGGGGAGATCCTGCTCGACACCGTGAAGCCTTCCTTTGATTTCAAGGCCTCCTATCTGGTTATGCTCATCGGCGTGGTGGGAACCACGATCGCGCCCTGGATGCAGTTCTACCTGCAGTCCGCCGTGGTGGAGAAGAACATCAAGGTGGAAAATTACCAGGCCTCGCGCATGGACGTGATCGTCGGTTGTTTCATGACGGACATCGTCGCGTTCTTTATCATCGTTGCCTGCGCCGCCACCATGTTTGTGCACGGCATCCGGATAACGGATGCCAAAGACGCCGCCGTCGCCCTTGCGCCGCTCGCAGGCAAGCACGCCTCCATTCTGTTCGCGATCGGTTTGGCAAACGCCTCGCTGTTCGCAGCGTCTATTCTGCCGCTGGCGACGGCTTATTATGTGTGTGAGGGAATGGGGTGGGAATCAGGGGTCGATAAGAATTTTAAAACAGCGCCGCAGTTTATGTGGCTTTACACCGGCATTATCGTGATTGGGGCGCTCATCATTCTGATCCCGAATGCGCCGCTGATCCCGATCATGCTTATCTCGCAAGTGGTGAACGGCGTGATGCTGCCGCCCGTGCTGATCTTTATGCTTTTTTTGATTAACAATAAAGATATTATGGGTGAACACACCAATTCGAAGACGTTCGATATCATTGCTTGGGCCACGGTCGTGATTATGATCATTTTGACGCTGGCGCTGGTCGTGACGTCCTTCCTGTAGTGCACGCAGCACCCGTTTTCGTATTTAGTTCCGCGGTTCGTACGGGATCGGGTCCGTTACTCCCGCTTCCTGGAAACCCTTCAGCCGCAAGGCGCAGCTTTCACAGCGGCCGCAGGCCCGGTCACTGTTCTGGTAGCAGCTCCAGGTGAGATGGAGCGGGGCGCCCAGTTCCGTTCCTTTCTTCACAATTTCCGATTTTTTCAGATGGATGAGCGGGGTGACGATTTCAACCCGGGTTTCCGGTTTTGTTCCCATCTCAATGACCTTGTTAAAGGCCTGGTAGAACGTTTCCCTGCAGTCGGGGTAGCCTGAGCTGTCTTCCTCCACGGCTCCGATGAAAATCTTTTTTGCTCCGATCACTTCCGCCCATGACGTAGCTATGGAAAGCAGGTGAGCGTTCCGGAAGGGGACATAGGTGGAGGGAATAGAAGAAGTTTTGAGTGGTGAGTGGTGAGTGGTGAGCGGATCTGTTACGGGGACCGGGATGTTCTCATCGGTAAGGCTTGAACCGCCGATAATCTTGAGATGTTCCAGGCTCACCGAGAGGCGCATTTCAGCGTGGTAAAAATCCGCTATTTCATTAAACGAACGGAGTTCCCGGGCTTCCGTCCGCTGGCCGTAATTTACATGGAGGAAGGCAAGCCGGTAGCCCTGGTTTGCAATGGCGGCGCAAACACAGCTGTCCATGCCGCCGCTCAAGAGAACAATCGCCGCTTGTTTGATCATGACGGCAGTGTACCAGCATCGGGTTCAAAATTCTACAGCTTTTTAACGTGATGGAAGAGAAAACAAAAACCCCTGACAGAATGCTGCTTCCATCAGGGGTGGCGGACGGAGAGGGTGGCTAATGTGCCCCGTGAATGAGCATAGGAAGACAGCGGGTGCAGACGACCTTCTCTTTCCCTTCATGAAAGCACGGCAGAAACACTCTTGTTTTGTCATCGCTGCCGCAAACGAAGCATTTAATATCTTTTTTATCCATATTATTCCTCCAGGGCGTTGATCTCGTCAACAATCTTATTCGCGTCCATGTTGTGCATCATCGACCCGAAGGAGATGGACTCCATGTTGATGCCCGGACAGGTAAAACAGCCGCCGCCGAAATGTTTCTGAATTATTGCTTTTGCTGCGGGGCTCATTTTTATCACGTCCCCGATTATGGCATCTTTGGTAACCTTCTTCTTTTCTGTGATCATAGCGGCCTCCTTTATTATTATCATGTGCACGTACTATAGCAAAAAGGGATGTGAACCGCTATGACCTGCATCATATTCCCCTTTATGGTAAACTATGAGCCATATCATAGCGTTCCGGCAGTCCCTACGCTATACTGCAACCGACATCAAATCAATCGGGAGGTAAACTACACTATGGACAGGTTCGTAAAGGGTTTTATCATCATGAGCATTGTGTATCTCGGCATCGGGTCCATACTCGGCATCGTTATGCTGGAAAACCAAAACATGCTGGCCTTGAAGTTCGTGCATTCGCATTTGAACATGCTCGGCTGGGTGTCTATGATGATCTACGGCGTCGGCTACCATATTCTTCCGAGGTTCATGGGAAGGCCACTGTACAGCAACAAGATCGGTGAGACCCAGTTCTACCTTGCGAACATTTCTCTCGTTGCCATGCTTTTGTTTTATACGCTGAATATTTACAGCCCGGGAGGCGCCTATCGCCTGCTGACGCTCGTTTTCGGCGTTATCCAGGTAGTCGCTATATTCCTTTTTTTCTATAATATGCTGATGACGCTGCTGACAAAGGTGGAACAACACTAAACTCACGGCTTGTGGATCGTAACTCATGGCCGTATGCCGCACGCTATCGGCCATGAGCTACGAGCTAAGGTCTTCCAGCCCTTCCCTGTTCTTGATGATGAACTTGCCGTCCGTGTCGGACAAAAGTCCCTGCTTCTTGAACTTGCTGAACGTCCTGATCGATGTTTCTACCGTGGTGCCGACCATATCTGCCACGTCCTGCTTGGTCAAACGCATATCGATCAGGAGGCCGCCCTTGGTTTCTTTGCCGATCTTATTCGCCAGTTTCAACAGGAGTGCTGCAATCCGGGCTTCCACGCGCTCGAGGGCGATGTTCTTGAGCGAGTCGTAGGAACTCTTCATCCGGTCGCCCAGTTGAAGGGCTATGCAGTACATGAGGTTCGGGAAACGGTCCACCAGACGCATCAGGTTCTTCCGCGAAATCCTCAGAATCTCAGAATTTTCCATGGCCACGGCGTTGGCAGGATAAGGAAAGTTTCTGAGCACGGCAACGCCGCCGAAGATGTCTGTCGGCGATATGATTTCCAAGATGATTTCCTTGCCGTCCTGCGAGAGCTTGGTGATCTTTACCTTGCCCTGCGAGACGATGTAAAACCATTCGGGCTGGTCGCCCTCGCAAAAAATCTCTTCTTTTTTCTTTACTGCCAGGGTTGAGAGATAGGGCTCTAGTTCCTTGAGCTCATCCTCGGAAAGGTTCTTGAACAGGTCGATCTTTTTAAAATTTATCATGCCGGGGCGCTTTGCCTTCCTCTCTTGTAATCAGCGTTGTGTCAGCCGCTTCCAGTAAATGAACTCCGAAACTCCCGGTTGGAGCAGATCGGGAAGTCTTCCGACCCTTCGGTAGCCGATGCTCTTGTAGAATGATTGCGCGCTCCGGTTGAAAGAGGAAACGCAAAGATAGAAATGCTGCGAGCGCAGCGCTGTTTTGGCTTCGGCAAAAGACATCATGCTTTTCCCGATGCCCTCTCTGCGGAAGTCCGGCGCCACAGCGATGGCGCGAAGGTATCCGCCCCTGGCAAAGACCGCTTCGGGAGTAAAGACGAGAAAACCTGCGATGCGGCCGCCGTTTATGCAGACGTAGGCCTGCTTCAGGGCTATATAGCGCCTAAGCTCGACGCTCTCCTTTAAAGTTCTCCAGGGTTCCGAAACCGCGGTAATATCATTGCAGGCCCGTAGATGAGCGCGCTTCATCGGGACGATCCGTATCATGCCTGACTCTCCTGGGATTTTTCGGCCTCTTGTTTCAGCCTCAGGAAAATATCCCTGGTTTGTTCTTCCGTATATTCCCTGGTGCCCCTGTTGTCGATAACGTAGTCGGCACGGCCGCGTTTTTCAGCCAGCGGCATCTGGCTCTTAATCCTGGCCAGCGCTTGCTCACGGGTGAATTTGTCCCGCAGGGTGAGCCGTTCCACCTGCTGTTCCGGTTCGGCATACACGACGATGACCCGGTCCATCTTGCGATGGTATCCTGTCTCGATCAGGAGGGCGGCATCGAGCACGATAATGGCGTTAGGCTGCCGGGCGCACACGTTCCGCACCTGCGTGGTGTATGCGGTAAAGACCTTGGGATGGAGGCAGGCGTTGAGCCACTCGCGCTTTTGCCCATCGCCAAAAACGATATCGCCCAGCTTACGGCGATCGATGGTTTTGTCCCGGCGCGCGATGTCCGTTCCGAAAAAATCAATGATCTCCCGCCATGCCTGCTGATTGGGTTCCAGGAGTTCATGAACAATCCGGTCGGCGTCAATGACGTGTGCACCGAGGTCTTTCAAAACCCGTGCAA